>DATCBX010000177.1:0-5643 GCA_036511635.1 Acidimicrobiales bacterium
TGGATCCGCACAACCCGCGTCACGCGCAGTGGGTGCGAGACCACCCCGACGTCGAAACGGACGAGGAGTATCTCGCCGAACACCCCGAGGACGCACCGACGCCACCAGAGAGCTGATCGCGTCGTTAGGGCGCCAACGCGAGTGGATGCTTCATAAAGAATGACCACATCACTTCATTCGCACTCACGGCATCAGACTGCGGTCCAAGTACGTCGGTAATGAGCGGCGACTGCGTCGGTCCACCGGGCCACTCGTGACCCTCGCCCTTTAACGAATAGAGCTCGACGCCGGCGCCGCCATTGCATCGTGCATACGCGGTCAGGGTGTAGCCGTTGTGTTGTTGAATCGTCGCGGGCGTTGCGCACGCGTCCTGTCCCGCCCAGAGTGACGCCGCCACTTTCACTGGGTACGTCCAGTAGGCCTGACCGTGTCCCTTATAGGGATCGATGGGGTCGGCCGTGCCGTGGAAAGCGACCACGGCAACTGGGCGCGTGCTCGGGCACGGTGCCGGGAAGCGAAGCCCGGCTACGGGCGCGACAGCAGCGAAGACACCTGACGCGTCACAGGCCAACTGACTCGCCATTCGCCCTCCGCCCGACATTCCGGTCGCGTAGACCTCGTTGCGATTGATGCAGTAGGTCGACTCCAGCACACTCACCAAATTCACGAGGAACGTCACATCGTTCGCCGAAGCTGTGGGAGCGTACGTGCCGCCAACGAGTGGAACGTTCGGAACATTCCAGTCGAATCCCGATCCGGCCACGATGAGCCCCTGGGGATAGGCGACGATGAACGTGTGTTCGTCCGACGCTGCGTCCATTCCGGAAAACGACTCCTGGTCCTGGGCGGTTGATCCCGAACCATGCATGTTCAATACGAGTGCCACGGCCTTCGATGACGTGTAACGCGATGGAACGTGGACGATTACCACGCGCCGGTGGCCCGCGATCTTCTTGGTGGACGAATGTGAGCCGCGCACGACGTTTGACCCGCATCCTAAAGTCGATGACGTGGCCGCGGAGACCGATGTGACGTGCGACGACAGAATGAGGCCAGCAGCTACCACGGCGGCGGCGAGCACAATCACCACACCGCGACCCGCTCCACGCGACGGCGAATACGCACCTCTCATCGCCCTACATCATAAGGAGGTTGAGCGCGTATTGCCTCGTCGAGGCCCTTGTCGTGGTAACGAATGACGAAGGGTTGTGTTGCTGTGGTTCGGTCTTTTTATGTGCTGTGGAAGAATTCAACTAATGAATCTTGCGATTGTCGGTGTTGTCGAGAGATGAGCGTTTGGTCGCGGTGAGTTCCACCGAAGAGCACTCCCTCTCCTGGCCAAACCTCCTCGAGGCGCTGCCCGACGGCACCGCGCTGATTGACGTTCACGGGGTGATGCAGTACGTGAACGCGGAGCTCTCGCGCTTGACTGGCTATAGACGCGACGAACTGGTCGGTCAGAATGTTCAAATCCTTGTGCCACCGCAGTTGCGCTCAATGGAGGACGAGGCCCGCCGCGAGTACATCAGAGATCCCGAACGGCGCCTCGTCTGGAATGATCGACATCTTTCAGTACTTCGTAAAGACGGGAGTGAGCTCCCGGTCGACTTTGCGTTGTCACCGATAACGCTCGACGGTCATCAGTGGACGGTTGGATCGATCCGAGACAACAGCGTCCAACGAGCAGCCGAGCAGGCCCGCATCGAAGCAGAACAACACTTTCGTCTGGCCTTCGAAGACAATATGGCCCCCATGGTCTTCACGGACCTGCAGGACCGAATCATTGCGGCCAATGACGCCTTTTGCACGATGATGGGACGAGGGCGTGGCGAACTCATTGGCTTCGACTCGAAGCCCTTTACGCACCCCGACGACGTGGGCATCACCGAAGCGTCGCACGCTCGGTTCCTTCACGACGAAATTCGCCAGATGAAGTACGTGAAGCGCTACCTCCACTCCGATGGACGGCTCATTGTCGTGGAAGTCTCAAAGTCACCCGCTCGAGATGAAGCCGGCAAGACCTTGTACTTCATCATCTCTGAACGCGACATCACAGAAGAGCGCAAGTTGACGGCGCAGTTGTCGTATCAGGCACTTCACGATCCCCTCACTGGCCTGGCCAACCGAGCACTCTTCGACGATCGTCTCTCCCAGGCTCATTCGCGAGTGATGCGACATGGCGGCCACGGGGCGCTGCTACTACTCGACCTCGACGATTTCAAAGGAATTAACGACACCTACGGCCACTTAGTCGGCGACCAACTACTGGCCGATGTGGCGCGCCGCCTGGAACTCGTCTCTCGCTCCAGCGACACGCTGTGTCGATTCGGAGGTGACGAGTTCTTATACCTCGCCGAAGCAATCAGCGGACCCGAGCAGGCTGAACTGATTGCGCAGCGATTCTTGGGCGAGCTGGAAGAGCCCTTCATAATTTCGGGTCTGAATCTCGAGCAACGCGCCAGCCTCGGCGTCGTTGTGTGGGATTCGAACAGTACGGACGTCGCGGAAGTTGTGCGCGATGCCGACGTCGCCCTCTACGAAGCCAAACGACTTGGAAAAGGACGCCACTTCGTCTACGTCCCGGGTATGCACCACCAGGTGGTCAATCGTTTCTCCCTCGTCCAGCAACTTCGCCAAGCCATTCCTGCCGGCGAAATGGCAATGCACTATCAACCCATCATTCGACTCTCAACCGGTGCAGTCGTGGGCTTTGAGGCCTTAATGCGGTGGCATCACCCCGAACGGGGCTGGGTTCCGCCTGGCGTGTTCATTCAGCTCGCGGAGCAGAGCGACCTCATTTTGGAACTCGGCTCGTTCGCACTTAATGAGGCGATCACGGCGGCGAGCGCGTGGAGAAAGCACTCGACGGATCAAGACGAGCCCTACGTCAGTGTCAACCTCTCCGCTCGTCAGTTCCACGACCCCGGACTACTGGATAGCGTGAAACGCGCACTCGATGCCGGTGACCTTCCGGCCGACCGACTCATCATCGAGATCACCGAAGGCGTTGCCTTGATCGAGGTAAATGACACACTCAAAATGCTCGAGCAGCTCACGATCCTGGGCATTGGTGTCGCCCTTGACGATTTCGGCACGGGCTTCTCCTCGCTCTCCTATTTGGCGCTCCTCAATCCGATGGTCATAAAGGTCGATCAAAGCTTCGTCCGTCCCGAGGTCGAGAGCATTCACAGCGATCGACTACTCGAAACCATCGTCTCGTTGGGCCACAACCTTGGCATGACCATGCTCGCCGAAGGCATCGAAACCGGCGCGCAACTCGATCGACTTCGCGCGCTGCACTGCTCGCTCGGTCAGGGCTTCCTCTTTTCGGCCGCCGTTCCCTTTGACGAAGCATCCGCGATGGTCGGCACGTCGTTTTCGCTCTGAGCGCAACCCCTGTTGCGTCATCGTTCTCATACCAGTTCGACCCCAGTACGATGAGGTTCACTCGTCAGTGCGCATAGAGCAACACGCGAAGGAGGAGCTCGTGACGTTTCCCGATTCGGTGCAGCGCCTTGTGCGTCAGCGTGCGCGGGGAACCTGTGAGTGCACTGCCAGTTGGTGTCCCCACTATGGCCACTGCCGACTGCCCGCCAAGGAGTTCCACCACAAGAAGCCCGTGGAGTCAGGCGGCAATGACGAAGCTACGAACTGTCTCTTCTTTTGCAAGGCCTGTCATGGCCGTGCCCACACGACGTCGGGGCAACTCGGTCGCCTCTAGATGGCGGTGGTACCTCGCGACGCGGCGTTATTCCTACGTCGCGGAATAGACCAGTTCGTGGTCCGTTCCTTCACTCTCGTCACGAAGTGCCGTGGCCCGATAGACCCGCGTAGGGCCGTACCAGTCAGTGAATGCACGACTGCATTCGCCTGTCCAGAACCTCATTTTAGATTTTTTTTTTTAGCTTCGACTTCAATTCTCACTTCGGGCTCGGGTTCGAGCGGTTCCTCCGCGAAAAGATCGGGCCGAAGCGCCATCGCTTCTTGCAACTCAAAGAAGTGACTCAGCCAGTATTCGTCAAAGCGTGCACGCCATCGTTCGGCCCCTTCGGGCGACGCGAACGCCTCGCGTACGAGTGAGGGGGCGATGAGCGCCACGAATCCCGGCACTTCTACGGCGAGGTAGCGCAGACGCAGGAAGTCGAGAAAGGAGATGACGGGCCGTGTTGCCACCGGCGGGGTCAGTTCGGGCAGCGACGCTCGGACGCGATCGTCCTTCAAGAACGATGCGGTCAAGAGAAGTGCCAGCACCTGCTCCTCGGAACTCTCAGCCATAGCGATGAGACTCTTGCCCACATTGTCACGGCCGTGACCCGAGCCGCCGAACACTTCCTGCACGATTGAACCCATATTGGCAATGAGACCAAGGAGTTGGAGCGCGACCGGCCGAGCGTTTGAAATCTCCTTGTCGTCAAGAGTGCCGACGAGCTGAATAAAAAGTTCATCCATGCTCTCACGCATCATTGTGAGTGCGACCTCACCAGCGCGGCGCACGTCGTCACTGCGCGTGGGCGCAAGTCCCGCCACGTCGCGCTCAAACAGTCCAACGTCATTGCCATCGAGGAGCGCGAGGTCGCCGTTCATTAAATCAATAAGGAGCGCGGTGAACTCGGAGTAGAGCTCGGATCCTCGCCCGAGACGTTTACGAGCCGACGCCATCGCGGGGCCGGCCTTTAGGTGCTGGAAGAACACCTCTTCCAGCACATCGCGTTCGCCCTTAACGTCCTCTTCTGGGTCGTCGCTGGCGGCCACCGCTCGAATCTCTCGTAGTTGCTCGTCCCATCGAGTGGCCCGCTTCAACAGGTACGTGCGAATGAGGTCGGGCTCAACGTCGAATCCCTCCCACCACAGTCGCCACGCCAGTTCGTCGAGCTGCTTGGTGCTCGTACGGAGGCGCGAAATTCGCAGCATTCGCTCCGCCGTGCCGGCGGGGTACCTCGCCAGCGAGCCGCGACCGCCGCCAGGATCGTGGAATGGTTCGTTGATCAGGCGGCGACGATGGAGCCGAGCGAGCTGATCACGGGTGGTTTCTACTCCGGCGAAGCCCAGAAATTCTAGGATGTCCTGCGTTGACTCCCATGACCCTGGCTCTTCATTCCAACTCACTTCTCGACCTTACTTTTACAAGGACCGAAAAAAGAGGATTGTCGGGCCTAACGGCGCAGCGTCGCCACGACCGATTGACGAGACGCGTCATCCAACGCGTAGGGAGCGTAGAGGCCGAAGCGATGGACAACGTCGCCGAAACGTCGCAACACTTCCTTGCCCGCGTCCTCGGGTGAGCCCACGACGCTGAAGGCGTTGAGCACGTCGTCGTCGATCAACTCGCCCATCTTCACCCACTCCCCCTGTCGCGACATCTCATTGAGCGTGCTTTGCAGATCACCCCAGCCGTGCAGTGCGAGCACGCCGCGATACGCAGGCGTCGATCCGTAGAACGCAATCTGACCACGAACCCTCGTGACCGCATCACGCCGCGCTTCGTCGGAGTCTCCGGTGGCGAGCAAGCCAGAGAACGAGATGGGAAAGCCGTCGAGCGAACGTCCAGAAGTGGCCAAACCGCGCTCAAGGGCCGGCAACGTCACCTCGCGTAAGTAGCGCTCAGTCGTGAAGGGATGCACGAGGAGCCCGTCCGCCACTTCC
>DATCBX010000178.1:0-4694 GCA_036511635.1 Acidimicrobiales bacterium
GTTCGTACGCGCACCGCCCCATCATCATCAACCCCAAGGAGATTCCCTCGATTGAGGAGTCCGCGCTCTCACCAACTGAACTGCCCTTTACCCAAGACGACTTCGATCCCCAACTCCAAGACGCCCTTGAGCTCATGCCCGAACTTTTGGGTGATGAGAGAGTCGGGGTTCGCTACGCGATCAACGGCCTCATTTCGATGACGCCCGACGGACACCCAGCACTCGGCGAGACACCCGAGCTGAAGGGTCTCTGGTCGGTGGCGGCGAGTTGGATCAAAGAGGGTCCGGGCATCGCTCGCGCGGTCGCCGAGTGGATGAACGGACAGGCGCCCGAGATTGACCTGCACGAAGCTGACATCGCGCGCTTTCACGAACATCAGCACACGAGGGCGCATATCACCGCGAGAGCCCGCGAGGGCTTTAACAAGATGTACGGCATCGTGCACCCCACCGAGCAGTGGGAGTCGTTACGACCAACGCGTCTTAGTCCTGCGTACGAGCGAGAGCGCGAACTTGGTGCGTTCTTCTTTGACACCATGGGTTGGGAGAGGCCCTACTGGTATCAAGGCAATGAAGGGCTGCTCAAAAAGTACGCCGGGCAACTTATGGACCGCGACGCGGAGTGGGAGTCGAGGTGGTGGTCGCCGATCATCAACGCCGAACACCTCGCGATGCGCGACGCTTGTGGACTCACTGATCTCTCGGCCTTCGTCGTTATGGACGTCACGGGCCCTGGCGCGTTGTCGGCGCTGCAGCAACTTGCGGTTGCTCAATTGGACGTGGCGATCGGCAAGGTTGTGTACACGTCGCTGCTTGATGAGCGCGGAGGCTTTAAGTCTGACCTCACGATCATGCGACTCGGCGCGAACAAGTTCCGTGTCGTTACCGGCGCGCACACGGGCATGACCGAGAAGAAGTGGTTCGTCGATCACTTGCCCGCCGACGGTTCGGCGCAACTGAGCGATCTCACCTCTTCGTGGTCAACGTTCGGCCTTTGGGGTCCACGAGCGCGCGACATCCTCGAAGCGTGCACGACGGACGACGTCTCGCACGGTGGGTTTCCCTTCGCGACGTGTCGAACGATTGAACTCGGTGGCATAAGGGTGCTGGCGTCGCGCATCTCGTACATCGGTGAACTTGGCTGGGAGATCTACGTACCAATCGAAGAGGGCGCGAAGGCCTGGGACACCCTCTATGGAGCCGGACAACAGCACGGCCTCGTGCCGGTAGGCATTGGCGTTTACGCCACGACCGGGCGCCTTGAGAAGGGCTATCGAGCCCTCGGCAATGAATTGACCGCGGACTTCAACATCGTTGAAGCGGGCATGGCACGCCCCACGGTGAAGAAACAGGACTTCATCGGTCGCGACGCCTACCTCGCCCAGCGAGAAGAGACGCCCGTCGCGCACCTCTGCACGTTGACCGTCGACAATCACGAATCGAAAAGCGGCGTGGCGCGCTACATGCTCGGTGGCGAGCCGATCGTCAATCTCGACGGTGAGCGACTCGTGGACGATAAGGGCAGACCCTCGTACGTCACCAGCGCGGGCTCGGGTCCTTCACTCGGCAAGCACATCCTCCTCTCCTATTTGCCAGCAGCCCAAGCTCAGGTTGGAACGAAACTTATGGTGGAGTACTTGGGGGAGTTCTATCCGGTGACCGTTGACGTGGTCGGATCCACACCTTTGTTTGACCCGGACAACGCGCGAGTTAGAAGTTAAGCGTGAACGTGCTCGTGTGCGTCAAACGAGTGGCGATGGTGGGGGCCAGAATCGTTCTCACGCCTGACGCACGAGAGGTTGACGTACGCCAGTTGGGCTTTACGATAAGCCCTCACGAAGAGTGCGCCGTTGAAGAGGCCGTGAGAATTGTCGAGCGTCGTGGCGGCGTTGTTACTGTCTTAACGCTCGGTCCACCCGAGGCTGCTGAACAGCTGCGCGACGCGGCGTCAATCGGCGCCACGCAACTGGTGCACCTCGTGAGCGACGCGAGAGAGTGGAGTCCCGTAGCGACGGCTGAGGCGATCGTTGAGGCGATTCGCCACCTCGAAAAACAGAGTGGACCGTACGATCTGATTTTGTTCGGCAACGAGGCCGCTGACACGGGCGACTACCAGGTAGGCGTTCGCGTCGCACACGCGCTCGCTCGACCTTGTGTCAACGGCATCAAGAATCTCGAAATTAGTGACGAGAGCGTTCGAGCCCGTCGCGAGTTTCGCGGTGGCGACGAGCTCTACGATCTGACACTTCCCTGCGTTGTCGCCGTAAAAGAGGGCATCAACCTACCTCGCTATCCATCACTTCCCGGGCGCATGCGCGCGAAGAAGATGGCGATCGAAGAAGTGCCAGTTGAGTGGCGTGAGGGAGCGCTTCACTTAGAGAGGCTTCGCGTTCCCGTTGAGCCGCGTGAGCGTGCCGAAATTCTTGGCAACGGTGCCGACGCGATACCGGCGCTGATTGAGCTCTTAGAGCAGTGGGGGATTCTCGCGTGAGTAACGTCGCGGGCGTTCTCTGTTTCGTAGAGTACGACGACGACGGCGTGGCCGACGCGTCGCTTCGGGCTCTTACTTTCGCGAGGTCGCTGGCGGAGTCTTCTGGAAGCTCCCTAGCGGCGGCGGTGATTGGATCCATTTCCTCATCGGTGCTTGCGTCGCTTTCCCTGTTTGGTGTGAACGACGTGTACCAGGTGGCAAGTAATGGCCTCGACGTCTACGCGCCGGTCGGCTGGGCTCGAGCGCTCGGCGAACTTATTGAATCCAGTGGCGCTGGCGCACTCGTGGCCGCGGGGAGCGATCGAGGCAACGAGGTGATGGCGAACGTCGGCGCGTCCAAGGGCCTTCCTATGGTGGCGAACTGTCTCAGTGCGTCGTGGTTGGATGGCTCGTCGATTCGTCTCAGTCGCCAGCGATGGGCGGGCAGTCTCATTGAAGACGCGGTGCTCGAAGGCGTACCGGCACTGCTCAGTGTCGCGTCCGACGGCGTCTTGGCCTCTCCCGTGCAAACGCCGGTAGCGACCGCGGTGCACGAGTGGCAACTACAGGCGAACGAGACGGACGCGAGCGTGCGCGTCGTTGAGTGGATTGGTCGCGGCGGAGGCGTCGCACTCGCGGACGCGCGTGTTGTCGTTGGTGGCGGGCGTGGCGTGGGCTCTGAAGAAGGCTTCGCGGCGCTTGACGAGTTAGCTGGTCTACTCGGCGCGGCCGTTGGCGTGTCGCGAGCGGTGACGAGCGCCGGTTGGCGACCGCACGCTCAACAAGTGGGTCAAACAGGCACGAGAATCTCGGCCGAGTTGTATCTGGCCTGTGGGATCAGCGGCGCCACGCAGCATCTCGCGGGATGTCGTAGCGCCAAGCATGTTGTGACGATCAATACCGACGCGGACGCGCCATTTCTCTCTCGCGCTGACTACGCCATCGTTGGCGACCTCAGCGTGATCGTCCCGGCGCTGGTCTCAGCGATTCAAGCGCGAAAGTCGTCGTAATCGACAAGCCCGCGTAGCCATGTATTAAGTGGATTTAGACTCGTTACTCTCGCTGTGAGCGTGACGATAGAAACTCGCGGTTGAAGGCGGCGCCGGTGTGTTGCCCACTATGAGATCGGCCGCCTTTTCGGCCACCATCATCACGGGCGCGAAAATATTCGCGTTCGTGACGTAGGGCATAACTGACGCGTCGACGACGCGAATGCCATCAAGACCGTGCACTCTCATGGTTGATGGATCCACCACTGACATGTCGTCGGTTCCCATCTTGCACGTGCACGAAGGGTGCAGCGCCGTCTCGGCGTCGCGCGCCACCCAGTCGAGAATTTCTTGGTCGCTTGAGACGCTGGCCCCGGGCGATATCTCGCCACCACTGTAAGGGTCAAAGGCGCTCTGGCGGAGAATGTCGCGGGCCACGCGAATCGCCTCAACCCATTCGCGCCGGTCTTGATCGGTGGACATGTAATTGAATCGAATCGCTGGGTGCACAGAAGGATCGAGCGATTTCAGTTTCACTGATCCGCGCGCGTCGGAGTACATCGGCCCGATGTGTATCTGATAGCCGTGGTCAGCTGCGGGCGACGAGCCGTCGTAGCGGATCGCGATTGGCAGAAAGTGGAACATCAGATTGGGGTACGCAACGTCTTCGTTGCTGCGCGCGAAGCCACCGCCTTCGAAGTGGTTCGTGGCCCCGGGGCCCTTTCGAAAGAACAGCCACTGCGCTCCGATCCACGGGCGATTGCGGAACTTAAGCGCCGGTGCGACCGAGACTGGTTGCGTGCACGCGTGCTGGACGTAGACCTCGAGGTGATCTTGGAGGTTCTCGCCCACGCCGGGAAGATTTGTCACGACGTCGACGCCGAGGGCCGAGAGTTCCTCCGCGTTACCCACCCCTGAGAGTTGCAGGAGATGGGGGGAGTTGAACGCACCGCCAGAGAGGATTACTTCGCCCGCACGAATCTCTTTGCGATTGCCTCGATCGGAGATCTCTACACCCACGGCGCGCGTGCCTTCAAAAAGAACCTTGGTGACGAAGGTGCGGCAGCGAACTTCTAAGTTCGGCCGATCCATGACAGGGTGGAGGTACGCCCTCGCCGCGCTGAGGCGTCGACCTCGATGGATAGTGCGGTCAAAGGCCGCAAATCCCTCTTGCTTGTAGCCGTTCACGTCCGAGGTGAGGTCGTAGCCCGCTTCTTGGACCGCTTTAAAAAACG
>DATCBX010000179.1:0-5753 GCA_036511635.1 Acidimicrobiales bacterium
TGGATCGATGGGCGTGAGCACGCCCACACTCTCTTCAATGGCCTCCGCCGCATCGAGGCAGAGGTCCTCTCTAAAGAGATCGACCATGACTTGCACGCCCGTTGGAAATCCATTGGCGATTCCCGTTGGTACGCAGGCCACGGGTAGCCCAAGAAGGTTGGCCGGCAACACGAAGCGGAACATCTCCACCACTTTCATCGCGGACTCGACGTCTTGAATGTCAAAGCCGTGCGCGAAAGGTGCTTGCGTCCAGGTTGGCCCCACGATCAACGGGTACGTGGTCAAGAACTCGCGCCACGCACTCGCTACGCGGTAACGAGATTCGTGCATAAGTCCAAGGGACTCGGGCGTCGAGGGCGGAAACTCAATGTAGGTCAGTTCTAAGAACTTCCGGCCGCCCTCGCCCAGCAATGGCTCGATTCGCGGCATCACCGCGCCAAGGCTTGTCATCATCAACTCAGTCCACGCGAAGTACGCGTCAAAGAGCAGCGGTATCTCAACTTCTTCCACTTCATAGCCGGCGGCCTCGAGGGCTCGCCCCGCGACGCGCACGCCTTCGGCAACGTCCTTATCGGTGTCGCCACCGAGTGGTTCTGGAACGAGAGCGACGCGCTTAGCGACGGGCCGTCCTCGAAAAGCAACGTCGACGGACTGAGGATCACCGTGGTGCGCGCCCATCACCGCTTCGAGTCCTTCACGAACGTCACCCACGTGACGCGCCAACACGCCGTCAACCAACATCACTTGAGCGTTGATGGCCATCGGGTAGATGGCGCTCGGATTACCTTGCGCGACTCGGCCTCGCGAAGGCTTAATGGAGGCAATGCCGCAGCAGTACGCCGGATTTCGCAACGACCCACCAATGTCGTTCCCCACACCCATGGGACTCATGCCCGATGCGATGGCGGCGGCTTCGCCGCCCGAGGAGCCGCCGACCGTGTGACCGTGCTTCCAAGGATTGTGCGTGGCGCCGTAGAGCGACGACTCGGTATTAACACGCAGACCCAGATCGGGCATGTTGGTTCTCGCGAGCACAACCGCGCCCGCAGAACGCATCTTCTCCACAATTGGTGCGTCCGAGGACGCCACCAAGTCCTTCAGCGCGACCGTTCCTTCATTGGTGGCGTAGCCCGCGACGTCAAGATTCGACTTCACGCTAAAGGGCACGCCATGCAAAGGACCAACCGTCGCGCCACTCTTCAGGGCCGCGTCCGCAGCGTCGGCTTCGGCGAGGACGTCTTCGGGACGCAGTTCAACGACCGCGTTGATCGCGCCGTTGACGGCGTCAATTCGCGCGAGGTGAGAAGTAACGACCTCACGCGACGACGTCGCTCCGCTTCGTATGAGTTTGGCCAGCGTCGAGACCGACTCCTGCCAAAGTTCGTTTGCCATGTCTGTCCCCCAGAACGTTCGCTCTGGGTAGTTTGTCACGTCCGCACGTGACAGAAATCAACCGAAACGGCCGAGGGTGTAATCGAGCGTTCGCGGGTCAATCGGGTTATTGAAGATTTTTTCAGTCGTGTCGAACTCGATGAGTTCACCGGCTCGATCCTCACCCATCAACAAAAACGCGCAGTCATCGGAGATTCGAGCTGCTTGCTGCATGTTGTGGGTCACGATGATGACCGTGACACGACTCTTCAAACTCGTCATGAGTTCCTCGATACGAAGTGTCGCGATCGGGTCCAGGGCTGATGTCGGCTCGTCCATCAAGAGCACTTCTGGATCCAGCGCCAAAGCGCGAGCAATACAAAGACGCTGTTGTTCGCCGCCAGAAAGATTCGACGCGGCCACCTTGAGTCGCGTCGACACACTGTCCCAGAGAGCCGCGGAGCGCAGCGACGACTCGGCCGCCTCGTCGAGGAGCGCCTTCTTCTTGACGCCGTTGAAGCGAAGTCCCGACACCGCGTTGTCGTAGATCGACATAGTAGGGAACGGATTCGGGCGCTGAAAAACCATGCCGACGCGCGTGCGAAGCTCGGTCACGGTGAGGTCGCCTCTGTACGTATCGACACCTTCGAGAAGAATCTGTCCCGACACCTTGGCCCCCGGCGTGAGGTCGTGAAGACGATTCAGCGCTCGAAGCAACGTTGTCTTGCCCGAGCCCGACGGGCCGATAAGACTCGTGACCTTATTCTTCGCGACGTCAAAGCTGCAGTCGCGAACCGCGGTACGCCCGTGAAACGAAACGGCCACGTCGCGCAGCTGCATCGCGATTGGTCCTCGGTTGGTCGACTCGGTCGTCGCGGTCTTGGATTGCATGTCTGCCATGGTCTTTTGCTCCATTAGTTTCTAACCTGCTGCTTTCTTGATGCCCAAATCCGGGCGGTGAGACTTACGAGAAAAATAAACGCGACGAGCACCAACGCGACTCCCCAAACTTGAGCGCGTTGACTAGGCCACGGGGACTTAGCGTTTTCGAAAATTGAAAGCGGGAGCGCCGACACCGGATTCAAGAGTCCCCAAGTGTTGGTAAATCCACCACCGATGACGAGGAGTACCGGCGCGGTCTCGCCCACGGCGCGCGACAGAGCGAGGATTGCACCAGTCACAATTCCCGTCAGCGCCGACGGTAAGACGACGCGCATAGAGACTTTGTGAGGCTTGGCTCCGAGGGCGAGTCCAGCTTCACGAAGTGTGGCGGGCACGTTGCGTACGGCAATCTCGGACGAAAGGATGATGACGGGCAACATCAAGACCGCCAACGCGAACGAACCGGCAAGTGCGGAAAAGCCAATCTTCAAGTCGTGAACAACAAAGGAGAATGCGAAAAGACCCATAAGGATCGACGGTGCCCCCGCCATTGTTTGAGCGATCGTTCGCAACGTCGTCGCTAACTTTGATTCGGTCTCCGCTAAGTAGATTCCTACGAACACACCCACGGGAATAGCTAGAACCGACGCGTAGATATTGAGCGCGATGCTTCCGACGATGGCGTTGGAGACGCCGCCGGTCGCGTTTGGGGCGATCAACGTTGGCGTCGAGGGCACGGTTGTGAAGAACGCCTTGTTGAGAACCGGTACGCCGTTCTTGAGCAACTGGTAAATCAAGAGTGCCAGAGGTACAGCCGCGAGAGTCAACGCCACAGCGCATAGCAGCACCATCACTCGTGATGTCGCCACTCGACGTGCTCTCGTGCGATTCGAAATTCGACGAATCTCCGCTCGCATTTCGTGTCCCGCCTCAACGGGCTGTTCAAGTTCAATCATGTCGCTCAAACCGTGGCCAGTAACTTGCGTTGGCGATTCACCAACGAACGACTAATGAGCGAGAGGCCAAAGTTCAACAGCATCAAGAGCACGCCGAGAGCCATGAGTGCGGCGACCTCTTTACTCGTTGACTCGCCGAACTGGAGAGCAATCCACGACGCGATGGACGTGCCGGGATAGAGAAGGTGAAACTGCATGTTGGCGACACCACCCGCGACCATGGCGACAGCCACTGTCTCACCGGTCGCGCGCGCCAAGGATAAAAATGTTGCCCCGTAGAGTCCCACCTTGGCTGTTGGCAGCACAACTTCTCGAATCACCTGCCACCGAGTTGCGCCGAGGGAAAGGCAGGCTTCAATGAGGTCTTGGGGAACGACAGCGATGACTTCGCGACTTATCGCTACAAAAGTGGGAATGATCATAATGCCGAGCACGATCGAGGCTAAAAGTAACGACGTACCGAACTCTTGTCCGGGATTACCAAAGATGGTTGTGGCGAAAGGCAACTTGTTGAGCCAGGGATTGACCGTCGTTGCCATCCACGGCGCCAACACCAAAAGTCCCCAAAGGCCGTAGACAATGCTCGGAACCGCGGCGAGCAACTCGACCAGCGTCGCCACGATGTTCCTTAGTCGCCGAGGAATATAGAAGACGATCGCGATTGAAGTGCCAAGTCCAATAAGAACGGCGATCGCGAGGGCGATGAGTGATGTCTCAATCGTTCCAGCAATCATCGCGAGCCCACCGAAGGGTCCATTTGGCGCAGTCCAGCCCTTGCCAGTAAGAAGCGAGAGACCACCATGCAACCACGTTGGCAGCGAACTCCAGAAAATTGTGCCGACAAAACCAATACTTACGAGCAAAAAGAGCACTGCAGCAGCGAGGAGAACATAGAAATACCACGTGCGAGAGGTGGTGGCGGAGCCGAACTCCGCCACCACCTCTTCGTGCTTACGCAGGTCAGTAGGAACCTGTGTCATTCCGTTAGCTACCTACTCCCTCTTGTTGTTGTTAGTGCAACTACGACTTCTGTGTTACGCAAACCGTTCCGTTGACCGTGATCTTCTTCAACAACGCACGCGAGTACACAGCAACGCCGGCAGGCAGTGGCACGTACCCTTCAGCTGTTGCGATTGACTTCTGTGCGTAGTGCGTCTCCCAGTCCAAATACTTCGTGATTGCCTCGCACGTTGTTTCACTGGTCTGCGCAGTTGGCACGATGGCCCAGCTGTAGGTCGAGAGTGGCCACACGTTGTTACCGGGCTCGTTGGTAATCGAGAAGTTTGCGGTCGAGAGTCCAGTACCCGCGGCAGCCGCAGAGGCAGCGATGTTCTTCAAGCTCGGCGTAAGCCACTGGCCGTTCTTGTCCTGAAGTTTCGCTACTTGAATCGCGTCGTTGCCGGGGATCAAAACGTAGCTGTACTCCACGTACCCAATGGATCCAAGCGTGTTGACGATGCCTTGGGCCATTGCGGCGTTGTTGGCCACGCCGTTAATGTTGGTCGCACCCCAGGGAGCGCCAGCACCTTCCATTGGATTACCGCCGTTGGGAGCGTGTCCCGAGTTACCGGCTTGGTAGAGGAAGTAGGTGAAGGCTTCGGTTGTTCCCGATCCAGCATTGCGATACAACACCTTGATCGTGTTACGAGCTTCGTTGTTGGTGCCCAGAGCGGTAAGTGCCTTACCAAGCGCAGTTCCGGTGCCACCGTTCGTTGCCACAATCGTCGGGTCAGACCACTGAGTAATCTTTCCGTCGTAAATTTGAGCAATCTCGGTTGCGGTGAGCTTCACGTTGTCAAGACCAGCACCGAGGTTGTAACCAACGACGGCACCACCCAACGCGTAAGGGATCTGCGTGTAGTTCGCCTCAACCGCACCGGTTGGCAACGTACTGGCAGCAGCGGTCATTGGAACGTCGGTGAAACCGATGTTCACGGAACCATTAACGATGCTGGAACGTCCAGTTCCCGAACCAGCAGCCGCGTACGCGCTGAACGTAACTTTGCCGCCGGCAGAGTAAGCCGTGGTGCCACTCGTGGTCGCGCCAACGAGTGGGGCATCAAAGGACGAACCGTTGATGTTCAGCACCTGGCTACCTGGAACAGTGAGGTCGATGTCACCTTTCAGGTTTGTTCCCTGCAAGCTTGGCTTCGTCTTGCTCCAACCTTTTGGGCACGCCTTGGTTTTGAACTTTGACGTTTTGAGTTGCTTGGTCGTGAGTTCGTAGCACGTAATGGTTTTCGCCTTCGCGGCAGCACTTGCCGGCAACGCCACCACGGTTATGAGGCCAGTTGCGGCGATGGCAATCGCCGACGTAAGCCTGAGTGATTTCATCATTCTGAACTTTCCTCCTAAAGAAAGGGTTGACTTCTGACTCGACGATTCGACGTTCGAACGTTTTGCCACCAGCAACCTAGGAACGGAAAGTAAACGGACGGTGACGAGCAAGGACTGGTGGGGTGAAATAGAAAAGAAATACTAAAAGGCTTGTGAAATCAGGCTTTTAGTCGCAACAACTATCGCGCCACCCACAGCGCACGCAGC
>DATCBX010000180.1:0-14785 GCA_036511635.1 Acidimicrobiales bacterium
TACACGGTGTTTCTCTGTGAGCTCAATACCACGCCGTACTCGAGCAATGACGCACAACAATCTTGTGGTACGCCTAACAGCACCACGTGGATTGACGCGTCGTTCCCCTTCACGGCGACATTGAACTTGATCACGCAGAACGTGCCTGAAGCCGCCAGCGTCGTTGCGACGTCATCGGCGACGTTCACGAGCCAACTCGTAACGAGTGGAGCTACGGGCGCGGTCACCTACACCCAGACGGGTGGTAACCCCAGCATCGTGGTGTCGAGCAGCGGTGCAGTGACGACCTCAGGTGCTCTCGCGGCTGGTGTGTACACCGCGACCGGCACGACGAAGGACACCACCACCGCTGACACGGGAACGTTCACGTTTGCACTTACTGTTACCGCGGCAGTCACTCCACCACCAGTAGTTGTTACGCCTAAGGCGACCAAAGTCACTGGCGAAGCTATTCCTGGCAAGACGGTTGTTGTTGGCATCACGGGCAAGGGTTTCACCAGGGGCGCGAAGATTACTGGTCACGCGGGAACGACAGCAACAGTCATAAGGACGACCGCCACTCACCTGAGCGTGCGCGTGAAGGTAGTGAGCGGTGCCAAGAAGGGTACCTACACCTTCACGATCAAGTTCACCAGCGGCAAAAAAACCACAGTAAGGTACCTCGTTAAATAATTACTAGTCGCCTCGAGCGACATCAACAAAGCCCCCTCCACTGGAGGGGGCTTTGTTGTTTCTAGAATCCCACCGTGTCTTCAAATACCAAGTCTGCTGGTGCATTGAGAGCGCTGGGAGTTCGCGACTTCGCGCTGCTCTGGTCGGGACAGACTGTCTCGTCGCTCGGCGACGGTATCTTCACCATTGCTTTGGCCATCGTGACACTTCAAATTGACCACAGTCCCTCGGGCATTGCCATCGTCTTCGCCGCACGCGCGATTCCCTCCGTGCTCTTGTCTCTCGTCGGCGGTGTCGTCGTCGACCGAGTTTCACGCCGACTCGCCATGTTGAGCTCGGACAGTGTTCGCGGTATTGCGGTAGGCGTTATTGGACTGCTTATTGCGCGCGGCCAACTTCGCCTTTGGGAACTCATCGTCATGGCCGCCATCTTTGGCGCCGCTGACAGTTTCTTCTTTCCTGCAACAAGCGCGATAATGCCCGAACTTCTTACGCCCGAACTTCTGGTTCAAGGAAACGCGTTAAGCCAGATGAGTTCACAGTTGACCCAGGGTTTGCTCGGCCCCGCTGTTGGCGGCTTTGTCGTTGCCGCCATTGGTACGGCCTGGTCGTTCGGCTTCGACGCCGCAAGCTTCTTCGTCTCGGCATTGTGTCTCTCGGTGATGCGTTCGCGAAGTCGCTCGAAGAAGTCGGGTCAGTCACCACTTGAAGACGCCCGCGAGGGACTCCGTTACGTCGTTACGCGTCCCTGGCTCTTTTACTCCATCATCGGCGCGGCGCTAGCGAACTTCTTTGGCATGGCGCCACTTAGCGTCCTTCTCCCGCTCTTCGTTCGCCAGACGCTGCACGCCAGCGCTCTCAGCCTGGGGCTAGTCTTCGCCGCTGGCGGAGCGACTGGGATCATTGCGTCGTTAGTCGTGGCCCGAATGGGATCGCCACGGCGCTACGTGAGCGTGTTATGGACCGCCTACGGATGTAGCGGCGTCGCGATCGCGACACTCGCCTTCGCTCCCAACGTCGTCGTCACCATTCTCATAACCGCCATCGAGGTTGGACTGATGATCTACGGCGACGTGCTGTGGTTCGCCATGATGCAGCGATTGGTGCCCCATGAGGTCCTTGGCAGAGTGTCGTCCCTGGTCTTTCTCTTTGCGTTTTCGCTTGGACCGCTGGGCATCTTGTTCGGTGGCGTCGCGGCGAGTGCCATTGGAACACGTCACGCGCTGCTTCTGTGCGGATTGATCTCAGGTCTGATCTGTTTTGGCGTGTTGTTCGTTCCCGGCGTACGAGACCCTGAGCACATCGAAAGCTTCACCGGATCCTCGCCAAGCAGCGCACCGGCAAGCGATCTCGATGGCGAGCCGTACCCCTCACCGGGCTGAGGGATTTGCAATACCGCGGAGTAAGGTTTGACCTTGTGAACGACACCCAATTTCGCACAGAACTCCAAGAGATTGTCAAGGGCGCCGTGACTTTTTCGGGCGAGCACTCGCCCGACGACCTGCACGACGAATCACTCCACGTCCGTGTTCGAGAGCCCTTTGCGGTCGCTCGCCCGCACTCAACGGAGGAAGTGGCGAGTCTGCTTCGCTGGGCCAACCAACACGACATTGCCGTGACACCACGCGGTTCGGGTACCGGACTTTCAGGTGGCGCGGTGCCCGTCAACGGCGGCCTCGTTATCTGCTTTGACCTCATGCGCGACGTTCTTCGAGTCGACGTTCGCGACCACGTCGCGGTCGTGCAAGCGGGCATCACCCTTCGTGAACTCGACGAACATCTGCGCGGAAGCGGTTTGCTCTATCCCGTCTACCCAGGCGAACTCTCGGGCTCACTCGGGGGCAACGTCAACACCAACGCCGGGGGCATGAGGGCAGTGCGCCACGGCGTGACGCGCCAGCACGTACTCGGCCTCAAACTCGTGATGATGGACGGCACGATCATCACGACCGGTGGACCGGTCGTCAAGACGTCGTCGGGTTACGACATCACCCAACTCATCATTGGTAGCGAGGGCACGTTGGCGCTCGTGACCGAGGTCACGCTCAAACTCTCGCCCGTTCTCGAGCACAGCGCCACCATGCTGGTCCCCTTCGACGACCTTCATGCCGTTATGAACATCGTGCCGACACTCGTGGCGTCGGGGCTCGCCCCCTCACTCCTTGAGTACCTTGACGTCCTGACCATGGACTCCCTCGCCAAAGCGACCGATCTTCAACTCGGCGTCGACGCGAAGGTTGCGGAGAAGACTGCGGCCTATCTCATCGTCGTTCTCGAGACGAGAACGAAGGAACAACTTGAGGCGGACCTCGTTGAAGCGGCGACGCTGGTCAGCGACGCCGGAGCACTCGACGTCTACGTACTCGAAGGCGCGGCGGCAGCGAGATTAATTGAAGCCAGAGAGCGCGCCTTTTGGATATCCAAGGCCGCCGGTGCACATGAAATTATTGACATCGTCGTACCGCGCTCGACCGTGACGACGTTTCTCGATCAAGTGACCGAACTAGCAGCAAAGTACGACGCATTCGTCGCGGGCTGTGGCCACGTGGGCGACGGCAATATTCACATGTCGGTCTTTCAACCCGACGACCAGCGCCGTAATGAACTGCTGCTCGAACTCTTTCGCGCGGGACTCGCGCTCGGTGGCGCCATCTCGGGTGAACACGGCCTGGGCATGGACAAAAGCGGACCGTATCTCGCCCTCGCCGATCCCGCACTCGTTTCGCTTCAGCGACAGATAAAACACGTCTTTGACCCAAAGGGTCTGCTCAACCCCTTTCGACACCTCGACGCGCGCGACGACCACGAAGTGACTTCAAGGACGTAATCGTCCCCACCTTAGGTGAGACAGATTATGGGAGGAAGTATGTCGGAATCGGCGACTGGAGTTCACGACGTGGTCAAGCGCTTCGACCCAACAGACCTTTCGATTCATCACGCTGCCGTTGGTCGCGACGGCGCTCGTCTCTGGAGGACTTTTAGCGTTCACCTTGAGTTTTGACGAAGTTATCGTCGCGACTTTCACCTCGGGCTCTCAGACGACGCTGCCAATCTGGATCTTTGGTGCTATTCGACTAGGTCAGCGACTTCCCGAAGTGAACGCGGTCGTGACGGCGGTCGTGGTGTTGATGTTTATCCCGATCATCATCGCGGCTCGTCTCACCGGTCGCGACACTATGGCGAGCACTCGCGCAAAGACGCCAACGAACTAGACGGCATCGCTCCATAAAGCGACGCTGTCCAGTCCCACTGGTCGTTAACCGTTATTGAGTGCGGTCTGGGCAAGTTGGAGCGCAGCGTTCATCGCGTTTACGTCTTGTTGATACTTACCAAGGTTGCCGTTGGCGAGCGCCGCCTGGGCATTCGCGTAGTCGGCCGCCGCTTGATTGAGATAGGTGGAGGCTGTGTTGGTCGTGGGCGTTGACCCTCCCGTGCCACCAGAATTACTACCGGATCCTTTTCCATTACCTGAAATAGCACTCACGTTTTGGCCGAGGACGTCAGTTAACGCTCCAGCCAACGTCGGCTCAATCGCGACGTCTTGATTAAAGACCGCGATTACGTAGCGCAACTGCGGCAATGGATTCGACGTGCTCGACACGTAGAGCGGCCGTATATAGAGCACGCTGGAATCGAGCGGCACCGTCAAGTTGTTACCCAACAGGACTTGTGAGCCGTGTTGGTCGAGTGGCGTGATGATCTTTGAAACCTTGCTGGTCTGTTGGATCTCAGAGTCGGCCTGCAACGGACCAGTCACCGTCGTGCCCCGTGGCGTCTCGTACACGCTGAGCTGTCCATAATCGTTCGCGTCACTCGTTGCGACCATAAAGGCCGACAGCCCCTGAACGGTCGAAGAGTTACCAGCCGGCACGAAGTCAACGGACTCGAGCAACTGTTGATGACTGGCGTTTGGTAGTGAACCAACTTGATATAGGGGACTCATAGGCGCTAGTGACGACGACACCACGTTGCCAGCGGCGTTAATAACCCTCGAACGGGCCAACGCCTGGCTGGGTGAGCCCGCGCCGGTGGTTGGCGAAATGCTCCAACGGTCTGACGCGCTGTAGAACGAGCTCGCTGACGTGATGTGATAGCGACCAAGGGTCGCGGCCTGGACTGAGAAAAGGTCCGTTGGGTAGCGAAGGTGGGTGCGGATCGTCGAGGGCATCGAACTCATGGGGAGAAACATGGTTGGAAATGCCGAACGGTACGCCTTCAGTATTGGATCATTGGGGTCGTTCGCGTAGAACTTCATCGCTCCGGTGTACGCGTTGACGACGACTTTGACGGAGTTACGTGCGTAGTTGAAGTTCTGTGGCAGTCCGCCGGTGTTCAACTGAAGATTGGAGGCGCTCTCGCTGTAAGGGTAGTCACTCGAGGTCGTGTAGCCGTCAAGGACGTACTGCACTTCACCGTTGGCGATGACGGCGTAGGGCTGGGAGTCAAAGGAGAGGAAGGGCGCGGCCTTCTGGGCCATCTGACGTACGTCGCGCACGAACAGAACGCGACTCTTGGCATCGATCTGATTCGAGATCAAGAAGTTGAAGTCACCAAGTCGCAGGGCCAACGCCGCGCGAGAGAAGATGCTCCCGACCGCAACCCCGCCAGTACTCGAGTAATGAGTCTCAACCGGTGTGCCGGCGTTCGCGCCTGAATTGACTTGATAGTCCAACTCGGGCTGCTTGGAGTTGGCCACGACCCAACCGGGGTCGTTGATGCCGAAGTAGATATCAGGATTGGTTAGGACCGGCATGCCCTTCGTTGACTGTGGTGGAACGTTCGAGACCACGAACACGGGATTACCCGTCGACGTGTCCACAGCGTTGGCCGCGACGACCGCGGCGCCAATACCGTGCGTGTACTGAAGGTGCTGGTTGACCCAACTTTGTGAGGGCAAGTTGTTGGTGTTGAGCTGACGTGCGCCAATCAGAATGGGCGTCAACTTCTTATTGATGTAGTAGCGGTCAACAGAAAGATTGGAGAACGTGTAGTACGAGCGAATCGACTCGCGTCGCTTCACGGTCTCTAGTGCAATCTGATTTGACGGATCCCAGAGGCGAATGTTGTTCAACGTCGGCGCGTCGGCCCTTATTTGACTTTCGGAGATTGACGTTGACGCGGCGAACGAATGATATTTCACCTTGTCAAGGCCGAAGGCGGCGCGCGTAGCGGTGATGTTTCGTTGGATGTACGGCGCCTCAAGTGACTGCTGATTGGGACCCACCTTGAGCGCTTGAAGAAACGTGGGATACAACACGCCAATGACGAGCGCCACAAACGCCCACAGTCCAACCGCGACCACGGGCAACGACCAGCCCCTTGAGCGGACGTTGTAAAGAAGAATCGCCGCCGCCGCCAGTGATAAGTAAAAGAGAATCGTGAGGGCCGGCAGGCGCGCGTGAATATCGGTGTAACTCGCGCCCTGGGCAAAACCATGGTTGGAATTAACGAGCTCCCACTTCGCCACTAAGTATCCGGCCGCCTTCATGAGGGCGATCGCCGCGCCGATTACTGACAAGTGTGCCTTAACTCTTGGCGACACGCGCGGCGCCGAGCGCGACGTTCGAATACCACCGTTAAGAAAGTGAAATCCCGCGGTGACGATCAGCGCGAGGATCAAAATGACCAAGAACCACGTTATGACGTAGGAGACGAACGGCAGCGTGAAGACGTAAAAGCCGTAGTCCTTGTGAAAGACCGGGTCCGTGTGGCCAAAGGACTGGCTGTGTGAAAAGAGCAGGTACTTCTGCCACTGACCCGACGCGTTCAGCCCGGCGATAAGACCCATAACAATCGCGATCGCCGCGTACACGCGCTTGGCGTAGGGACGAACGACGTTCTGGAAACGCCGCACAACCTCATCTTCGGGATCGAAGGAGAGATCGCGCGCACCAAATCGGTCGGTGAGCAAGAGGTTGCACCACATTATGAAGAAGAAGATCGCGCCGAAGGTGAAAGCTAGTCCGACCTTGACAAAGAAGAGCGTGGAAAAGACGCCCGAGAGGCCCACTGAGGAGAACCACATCTGATCGGTCCACAACACGGCCAAATTACGTAGCGAAAGAAAGCCCACCAGAAGAATGACGAAGGCGAGCCCAAACCAGAAGCGACGCGAGAGTCGCCCAAGACGACGAGGGCGTTGGGGGACGTCGGTGGGACTGCGCACCTAGGAAGCCTACGACTTTCTTAAACGGGTACGACGGCGCAAGCGCAGCCCGCGTGCAGCGGCGGGTACGGCGAACCACTCGGAAAGTTCTCGCCGGCGAGACGTTCACCCGACGAAGCGTCCAGCGCGCACGCGTCACAGGGCGCGTCGTTGGGTGCGGCGAAGAATCGAATGGAACGACCCTGCGCGGCGGTGACGACGCCCAGATGAAAGGCCCGCCTCGCCGCGTCGGTGCAGAGTCGCTCGACACGTGCGCCACGCCATTCGCGATACGCCGCGTTCACGCGTTCTGGACCGTCACCACTGGCCTCAGAGAGAATCCGCTTGCGCAACGCCAACACGATCGTCACGGCCAAGTCGGCCACGCAGTCATCAAGCGCCGAGGCAGCAACAGTCGCGCCCGCGACGCCACCCTCGTCCATAGCGAACTGCACACCCGCGCCAGCTGCGTGTGTCAACGCTTCGTAGGCCGCCTCGGCGTAGCGCGCACGCTGAGCGTGCTCGTCCTCGAGCTCGGTGGTGATCATTGCCTTTACGTCTCGAAGTCGCTCGAGCATGATGTTCTGGTCGTCTTGGAGGGCGCGCTTGACGCGTCGCGTGAGAACGGTGAGTGACTCATCGAGTGCTGCGTCGCGACGATGAAAAAGTTCGCCTACCGGCGTTTCTAGCTTGTGAACGGGCGCTTTGCGGGGAGCGGGCGCCGAGGCGCCGCGTTCTTCGAGCGTGGCCTTGCGAAGTCGCGCGAAGATCTCATTCACCACGTCAGTTCCTGATGGGTCGTCTTCGAGCAGTGACTCTTGATCCTGGGATACTTTCGCGGCCTTTCGAATCCGTGGTTTGGCCGCGCTCGCGTCGAGAGAGGTGTCAGGAGTGTTCTCTGGCACTTCGCGCAGCGGCGTTCCGGCGAGTAACTCTTCCTCGGTTGGTTCAGGAGTAATTGGGTGAAGCCGTAACGCGTCGAGCGCGGCACTTCGAGCCACTTCGTCAGAAGCGTTGATGCCGAGCAGCACGTCGTCAACCTGTTGGCGAACGGTGGCGACGAACGTACCGAGCGAGTCGCGCGCCGCGCGAAGCTGTTCGATCTGTAGATGCAGCGCCTTGCGCTTCACGGCCAAGTCATTCAACACCGTGCGACGAGCTTCGTTCGACTGCTCAACGATTGCACGGCCTTGTTCTCTCGAACGATCAATTAATGCCTCGCCGTTCACCTTGGCGGAGTCAATGAGGCGCTCAGCAGCTAAGCGCGCGTCGTGGTCAATCTCCGCTGCCGTGTTCTCAGCCTCAGTGATGAGGGCAGTCGCGCGCTCTTGGGCCTCGATGAGATGACCGGCACTGCGCTGTTGACTCTCGGCAAAGACCTGGGCGCTTCGTTCCTGGGCCTCGGCGGTGACGCGTCCAGCTTCTTCGTGGGCGGAGCGCAGTATTGCGGCACTCTGTGAACCGAGCGCTCCCGCCAGCGTTGCCTCGTCGAATTTTGGATTCGCGGCGCGCTGTTGGGCCTCAGCGAGTTGTTCTTGGAGTTCACGGATACGGTGCTCGAGATGTCCCATCTCGCGCGCGGCCGCCTCTAAATGAACGCGGACCTCGTTGGGGTCAAGCCCACCTTTTCTTACTGTGGTGAAGTTGGCCCGAGTGATCTCGGACGACGACTGACGCGTCGTAGAAAGAATTCGCCGATCGTCCATTCCTTCAAGACTACGGCGTAGAGGACCAGGATTTGGGCTTACGAAGGCTTAGTAAGCGCTTGAGGCTTGACGCCACCAAAAGTCCGAAGGTCGTTCAAGACCTGTTTTAGCGTCGTGACGCCAAGAATTTTGAGACCGGGTTGGTGGGCCGCGCGCGCACCGGCGACGTTTCCACCGCCGTTAGGCACGATGAAGTATGAAGCCCCCGCGTTATGGACCGCGACCGCCTTTTCCTCAACGCCACCCACCGGTCCAACAGTGCCGTTGACAGAGATCGTGCCGGTCACGGCAATAACGTGGTGGCCCGTGAGTGAGCCGCCGCTCAGCTTGTTGATGAGCGTCAACGTCATCGCGAGTCCCGCCGAAGGTCCTCCGATATTGGCAGTATCAATCGATACTTTCGCGGGCAACTGATAACTGACATCATTCTCAATCGCGACGCCCAGCCACGAGGAGTTGCTCTCGGTGACGCCAGCGCACGTCCACGACGAGGTGTTCGAAGGCGTCGCGCTCGTGACAATGTTCATGCTCGTTGGCGAGCCCCACGTCAGTGTGCCTGAGTTCGATATCTTTACGCGCTCGACACTGAGTTTCAGCGCGGCGCCCGGCGAGCGAGTGTGCAGATACTGAAAGAGTTGACACTGATCACGAACTGGTGTGCCGTTCACGCCCACAATGTCATCACCAACGCTCAGTCCAGCGCGACTCGCGGGTGATGACGCGAGGACTGCATTGACAATGGTGCCCGTTGGTGTTGCGGGCACCGTCCAGCCAAGCGTGCGAAACGCCGTGACCTCGGCAGCTTGTTTTGCGTCGCGCATCTCGAGAAAACCTTGTGCGAGAAGTTCCGCGTCCGAGACACCAGGTTGCGTGAGTTCATAGCCCGGGACATATTGAACGTGTGATTGGAAGTGGAGCGTGAGCCACTGCCACGGGGTTAACTGCTGAAGGTAGACGTCGGCGAGCATGATCGTGTCGTGCTTTGGATTGGTCGCGACACCATGAATCTTCACTAACGGCGCCACGGGCGTCGCGTCGCCGGGCGTGATGGCGTACTCAGAGGTGTGCACGCTGAAAAGGCCGTAAAAGACCCCAATAAGCAGGGCGCCCACAATCAGAAGCGTCGTGCGACGACGGCGTCCAAGAGATGGTGATGAAATGGGTTCGTGCAAAGTGATGACGCAACGCTAGTGGAGCCTCTCGAGAACGATCTCCTACGCGCGAGTTTCGCCACCGACACGCCCAGCCAGGCGCTGTTGCTCGCCCAGGTCGACTCGAAGATCCTGCACCACCACGTGCTTGCCCTACGCGGTCTGACACGCCGATCACTAATGACGCCGGTTCTTTGGCGACAATCTCTTAAGGACGGCGACGTCGAGATTCTTCGCGAAGCGCTTCAGCTTTTCGCCCACGTCGAAGAGAACGATCCCAGCGTTCTAAGTGACGTCGTGACACTGCTGAGCGACGAGGACGCGCTCGTCGTTGACGGGGCCGCCTTCGCGTTGGGAGAGCATCTCTTTAACGGTGCCGTCGTAGAACTCTGTGAGGTGGCATCAAATCACGAGGACGCTCGGTGCCGAGAGTCAGCGATAGCGGCGCTGGGATCTATTGGTGACGACCGCGCTCGCTCGACAATTCTGAACGCCCTCAACGACAAGCCAGCGATTCGACGTCGCGCAATCGTCGCGCTGTCGAACTTTGATGGCCCCGACATCGAGGCAGCCCTCGTTGAAGCCGGCGAGGATCGCGACTGGCAGGTGCGCTCAGCCGTGACCCAGTTACGCAACCAAGAGGACTAGCGGTCCGCGCTTCGAAAAAGAGCGTGGAGTGAGGACATCTCCTCAAGGCAGGCCTGAAGTCCCTGAATAACGACCAGATCCGCGTTTGACGCGACGCTTACTTCAACGCCGGTACTCGTCGCCAAGAGTTCGTCGAAGTCTTGGAGGTTCGCGTGGCCGCCAACCAACGTCATACCCCGAGCGCTGACGTCTTGGGAGAGATCAGGTGGCGTATCACCCAAGCATTCTTGGATCATGCGTACTGTCGAATTCAACACGTCACGCGTCGCCGCGTTGACGAGGTCGGCGCTCACTTCCACTTCCACCAATTCGCCTCGCTCAACATTGCGTGCGAGGACCACTTCACTCATTCCTGAGGTTCGTCCAAGCGCCGAGGCCAGCGTGCACTTCAGCGATTCGACGACCGCGGGAGCGACGACAATGCCCAGGTTGAGTCGCAACAATGTCGCGATTGAGGAGTCGACGTCAATGCCACCAAGTCGACGCGCACCGCCCGTAACGATGCCGCCGAGTGAAATAATCGCGGTCTCCGAAGCACCAGCACCGAGCAAGGTAACTGCCGAGCCAATGGGATCTTGCACCGGAAGTCCAAGGCCAATGGCGGCGGCCAGTGGCGCTTCGACGAGTGAGACCTCGCGAGCGCCGGCTTGTATCGCGGCTTGGCGAAGTGCTCTTCGTTCGATGGCGGTCGCGAGGGAAGGAACGCTCATCACCACGCGAGCGCGACTGAGTTTGGACACGCCCGCACGATCAAAGAGCGCTTCAATGAGTCGCGCCGTGACGTCAAAGTCAACGGTGGCGCCCTGAGAAAAAGGTCGAAATACGACAACGTGGCGCAGCGTTCGACCAACGAGTTCGAGTGCGCCGTGTCCAAGGTCAAGTACGGTGCCGGTGTTGGTATCGATGGCGACCATCGTTGGTTCATCGAACATCACGCCACGCTGACTCGTCGCCAAACGAGTGTGCGAGGTTCCAATGTCGAGCGCGATGTCTAAAGCCATGAGTAGTGATGTTAGGGCGACCCCAATGAGAACCCTTTCGTTACTAGCCTTTAGCCATGTCAGGGTGGGATTTTTTAAGGGGGCGCCGTCCTGCGCGCCGTCCGCGACCGCCGGCAGAAACCCGCCAATGGGTCCATCCGAGTGAACTGCCGAGCTTTGCTGCACTTCCCGCCACGACTGACGTACACAGGCGGTCGCTAAGTCCGAGAATCGCCGCGAGCGTGATTGCCCTCTTGTTGGTAGTGGGCGCCGTCGTGCTCGTGGTCAATCGTGCGCCCAGCACACCAATCAACGATGGTCGAGTTGACCTCGCCACCACGTTGAAGGCTCTCCCGACCTTGAGTCAGAGCGCTGCCGCCCGCGCGGTTGACCTCACGATCACGACGCCGGGCCACGTCGTGGACGTAGCGGCGTTGGTCCTGCCGGACGACTTGGCCGTAACGACCACGGTCATTCCCGTGAACGCGATTATCAGCGGCTCCACAGCGTCCAAGTTGAACTTTCCGGTCACCCTCGTTGGACGAGACAACGTCATGGGATTTTCCATCGTTCACCTGAGCGCTCACGTAACCGCACCGAAACTCGACGCGATGCCCGCGAGCACGACGGTCATCGCGGTGGCGCCCATTGTCAAAGGATCGACGAAAGCACCCGAGTACGACTGGTCGTGGACCACGTTGGGCGATCCGTCGAACAACGCTCAAGGTGTCGTGCGCTACCTCGCCACGAAGACCGACACGAGTCTCAGTAAGAACGTGGACGCGATCGCCGTCGATAAGAAGGGCAATGTCGTGGCTGTGTTGTCGTCTGGACACTACTGGTACGCGGCGAAGTTCGTGGCCCAAGTGGCTGGCGTTGTCGCGAGTGGTCGAGGTTGCCACGCCGACCTCGGTATTACAGGTAAGGACGAGCAGGGTGGTGGGGTCCTCGTCACCGGCGTCACACCCTACGGCGCGGCGGCGCACGCCAAAATGGCGGTTGGTGACGTCATCACGGGTTGGAACGGATCCGATCTCAACACATGGGACGAATTGGTCTCGACGCTTTATCTCACGCCTGCCTACACCTCGGTCCACCTTACGTATGTTCAAAAGACCACCGTGCATCACGCGGACGTGTCGCTCGGTTGTCCCTCTAAATTGGTCCCGTGAGCAACAACCCCTTCGGCGACATGTTTGGCGATATCTTTTCGATGCTTAGCCAACAAGGACCAGACGCCTGGTACGCAACCGCCTCGCAACTCGCGCTCAACATCGCGCGCGGTGACGACGGTGATCCCAATCCCCTACCGATTGAGCGTCAGCGCCTCGAAGAACTCGCCCCACTCGTCGGTCGTCACGTTGACGCGCTCTTTGGCGTTTCTACTGAGGCCACGGTCACCGCGGTGAATCGATCCGCTCTTACTGTCGCGGCACTCGAGCAGTGGCGACCACTGATGCAACCATTGATTGCGAAACCTTCGCTCGCCGCCGAAGAACTTGACCTCGAGAGCAATCAACTCATGGCGCAAATCTCCTCGACCATCGGTCCACTCTTCACGGGCTTTCAGATGGGCTCGGTCGCTGGTCACTTCTCAGCGCGCGCTTGGTCGCTCGCGGTGTTGCCGCTGCCTCGCCTCGACGATCACCGACTTCTCGTGGTGAACAACGTGGCTAACTTCGCCAACGAATGGTCCCTCGAACATGACGAGGTCTACGTCTTCGCACTCGCTCAAGAGTTTGTGGCCTCACTGGTCCTCACCCAACCCGGCACCGGCGACGCGCTACGGGCGCTACTTATTGACGCCGTCAACGAATCCAACGCCGTCCAAGGTGACCTCATGGGACGCCTGCAAACCATGATGGAAGCCGGCGACATTAACGAGATGATGAACAATCCCGAGAGGCTCCTCGAGGGTATTGAGGTGCCCGAAGAGAGCGACGCGACGCGCGCGATCAACGCCGCCGCCAGCGTACTCCTCGCCTTCTTCAGTGCCGCCGCGCAAGACATCACCGAGACGTTGCTCGGACCTCGTCCCGCCCTCGTTGAGGCCTACGCCCGGCACCGTCGTAGCGACGCACGAGGTGAAGACGCGGCCGCGGCACTCTTTGGTATCGCAACGCAGGGCCCACACCACGACGCGGCGACAAACTTTGTGGCCACGATGGCGGCCGAGCACACGCTCAGTGTCTTTGGTGCGCTGCTTCGCGTCGATGGTCTGCCGAGCGCGAAAGAACTAAACAATCCAGCCGCGTGGTACGAGCGAGTGACGAACTCGCCACTGGCTTAAGCCTCTTCGTCGTAACCGAGATTCCACTCGACGAGTAGGTTCTCACGCTCGGCGTCACGATTCACGCGCTCGCGATTGCGACGAAACTGCGGGTCGTGCGGGGGCAGAAAGCGAAGACGTGCGTCCACTCGGTCGACAAATGCCTGAATCTGTTCTTCGTCGCCAAAGACCATCCGGCACTCCCAGTGCGGAGCGACGGGGCCCAAGTAAATGACCTGGACGTGGCCAACTGGGTCTACGACCTCGGTTACTTCTGTTGTCGGGACCTGGCTCACGAGACTCCTTTAGAAAGCGCTTACTTTAGTCATTCTACTGGTCAGAGAACCATGATATTTATGGGACTTTTAAGGGTGCGAACGCTCGTGAAAACGTGAACCCAGTCGTTATAGAACCGTAACCAGAGGTGCATGATTAAGTCGCTACTGTGAGAGTAAGACGTAGGGAGGGGAGGTAATTATGAGCAGCGAATGGATGGCTGACGGGAAGTGCCGCGAGTACCCACCCGAGACCTTTTTCCCACGTGACGGGATGGGCGTTATCGTCGCCCAGCGAATCTGCGTAACCTGCCCGGTCGTCAAACAGTGTCTTGAGTACGCCCTCGACAACCACGTCGACCACGGCGTCTGGGGTGGCAAGAGTGAGCGAGAACGGCGCCGCTTGCTACGCGAACGTCGTCGAGTTCGCCTCTTTTACCGCGACGCTGGCTAAGTAACCGTTTTGTTCGAGTGTGTTCTCAATCTCTCTGAGGGACAACGCCTAGGGATTCTCGACGAGCTCAGTGAAGCTGCAGGCCCTTCTCTGCGCGACCGACACAGCGACGCGGTGCACAACCGAAGTGTCTTCACACTCATTAACGAGTCCGACGTTCTTTTTCACGACGTTCACTCGCTCGTCTCACTCGCCATGCATCTGCTCGATCTGGAAAGTCACGCCGGCGTGCACCCTCGCTTTGGTGTCGTCGACGTCGTGCCCTTCGTGGCGCTCGACCCGTCGAGAAGGGGCGAGGCGCTCACACTTCGCGACGAGACCGCTGAGTGGATCGCGACCACGTTCACCGTGCCGGTGTTTCTTTACGGCCCGCTTGAAAACGGAACAACGCGGTCGCTGCCCGAGATCCGCCGAGGCGCCTTTCGCACGCTGGCCCCCGACTTGGGTCCAGTTGAGCCCAATATTCACCTTGGCGCGAGCGCCGT
>DATCBX010000181.1:0-3940 GCA_036511635.1 Acidimicrobiales bacterium
GTACAACATCGTGGTCTCGCTTTCGTAGGAGGAGTGCCCAACGGTCGGCGTCGCCACGAACGTGACTACGTCTGCGAGACTGGTTCAGTGCTGGTGGCCTCGACAAAAAACGTGATTTCCCTGTGGTCCCCAATTGCTTTCTACTTCGCCCCTGCCGGCGTGTTGGTCGTGGGGATCATCGTCGGCATTCTGTTCTTCCGCCGACGTGGCCACCGCGCTATCGCTCAACGTCTTAGTGCGCTCGCTTCACGGCTGGCCGTTGAGCCACGAGAGGACAACGGAAAAGTCGAAGCGGCGTTGAGTTACCTAGAAGACGTCACCGGCGCCGCCCACAACGCCGTGAGTGAGTCGAGTGCTGAGTCAATACGACTACGAAAATCACTCGACACGTTGCCTCTCGGACTCGTGCTCTGTGATGAGGCGGGCGGCGTTATCTTTCGCAATACCCAAGCTGAGAATCTCATGGTCAGTCGCTACGGTGACGCCATCGCTGCTCAAGCCGTTACCGACGTGCTGGCCGATGGTTGGACGAGCGGTGTCGCTGAGCGCACCATCGACATCTACGGGCCACCGCGACGTACGCTCACCATTCGTGCCACCGTCATCGACGACGGTCGTCGCTCGCTTGGTGTGCTCGCTGTAATTGAAGACGTCTCGGAGCGTCGACGACTCGAAGACATTCGACGCGACTTCATTGCCAACGTCTCACATGAACTCAAAACCCCGATGGGGGCGCTCGGTTTACTCGCCGAGACACTGCAGTTCGAACGCGACCCTTCGGTAGCCCAGCGGTTGGCCGAGCGAATCAACAATGAGGCTTTCCGAGTCAATCGAATTATTGAGGACTTGCTCGACCTCTCGCGCATCGAAGGCCAAGGCTCACCTCACCGAGAGCCCATTGCGGTGTCTCTCATCGTGGCTGACGCCATAGAGCGCATCCGTACCGCAGCAGAGCAACACGAAGTGAAAATCAACTTCGAAGAGCCAGAGACCAATCAGGTCGTCTTTGGCGATCGACGTCAACTCACCTCGGCTTTGCACGCGTTGCTCGAAAACGCGGTGGTGTACTCGCCAAGGGCGGGCGTCGTGGATATTTCGATTAGTCGGGTTGAGGCATCGATCAACGATGAGGGCGAGAGCATTGGGCCCTGCGTACACGTGGCGATTCGTGACCACGGCGTAGGAATACCGGCCAAGGATCTTGACCGAATCTTTGAGCGCTTTTACCGTGTCGATCCGGGTCGGGCTCGCGAAACAGGCGGCACGGGTCTTGGTCTCAGTATCGTTCGCCACGTGGCACAAAATCACGGCGGCACGATTCTTGTTGACTCGCGCGAGGGCGAGGGCTCAACCTTTACCCTCGAACTGCCCATGAACCAACAATGACGAAGAAGCCGCCCCGCGAACAGCGCGTCAGCGTGTTGGTGGTTGAAGACGAGGAGTCCTTCGTCGACGCGCTCACCATTGGCCTCAACCGTGAAGGGTTTGACGTCGCGATCGCTCGCGACGGTCAAGAGGCTCTCGACACGTTTGCCATTGGACACTTCGACATCGTTCTCCTCGATCTCATGTTGCCAAAGGTGTCAGGTCTTGACGTCTGTCGAGCGATTCGCGCAACCAGCAGCGTGCCGATCATCATCGTGAGCGCCAAAGGTGAAGAGGTCGACATGGTTTTGCTGCTCGAGATTGGCGCCGACGACTACGTCACGAAGCCGTACCGACTTCGCGAACTCGTTGCTCGTATTCGCGCGGTGTTGCGCCGTCGTCAAGGTAACGACAACGTAGAGGCCGACGAAGAGATCTCCCAGGGCAATATTCGAATGGACATTGACGCACGACGTTGCTTCGTCGACGGCACAGAGATCAAACTTCGAAAGAAAGAGTTCGCTCTTCTGCGACTACTCATGGAGAATCCTGGGCGAGTGCTCACGCGAGAAGTCTTGATCGACCGAGTGTGGGGTAGCGACTACGTCGGCGATACGAAGACCCTCGACGTGCATATCAAGCGACTACGGACGCTGATTGAGGACGAGCCAAAAAATCCCACGCACATCTCCACCGTGCGCGGCGTGGGATATCGCTACGAGGTTACGAAGTCTTAGTTCGAATCGTCGTATCGCCGCCAAAGTAAGGGGCGAGTACGTCGGGCAACTTCACCGATCCGTCAGCTTGACGATACGTCTCAACGAGTGCAGCCCAGACTCGGACCCACCCCAGAACCGAGCCATTCACGGTGTGCACGAGAGCGGTGGTGCCATCGCTCGTGCGGTAGCGCACGTTCGCCCGACGCGACTGGAAGTCACGGTACCAACTGACCGACGAAACTTCCAGCCACCGATCGACGCCGGGGCTAAAGACCTCGAGGTCAATCGTGTACGCCGACGCGGTGCCGAGATCGCCGGTACAAAGCGTCAGGAGTCGGTACGTCAAGCCGAGTGCTTGCAATAGTTCTTCAGCCCGGCGAAGGATATCGGCGTGAGCATCGTCAGCCTGTTCGGGCGTGCAGTACGCGAAGAGTTCGGTTTTGTCGAATTCGTGTACCCGCAGTAGCCCCCTCGTGTCACGCCCCGCAGCGCCCGCCTCGCGACGAAAGCACGCGGTCTGGGCGGTTAGTCGAAGCGGAAGAACGCCCGCGTCGAGAATCTCACCTCGACGCAGCGACGTCAGTGGAACTTCGGCGGTCGGAATAGCCCACAGACCGTCGCGCTCGATGGCGTACATGTCGTCGGCAGACTTAGGAAGGTGGCCCGTCGCCATCATTGTTTCGGTTAAGGCAAAGCTGGGCGGGCGAATCTCTTCGTACTCGCCCGAGTTGTGATTAAGGGAAAAGGAGCTTAACGCGCGCAACAACCGAGAACCCGCGCCACGAAAGAGCGGAAACATCGAACCGGCAATCTTCGCGCCCGACTCCATGTCCAAAATGCCCAACTCGTTACCGATCTCCCAGTGGGGAACTCGTTGAAAATCGGCGTAGGTCGGCTGAGGCTCGCCCTGGTCCATGTCAACCCACCAGCGACGGACCTCCACGTTCTCGCTGTCGTCGATACCGTCAGGAACCCGAGCGTCAGGGACGTTCGGAATCATCAGCAAGGCGTCACGCAGCGTCGTCGCCACTCGTTCGGATACTTCGCTCGCCACGCGCTCACGGTCGCCCACTTCTCGGCTGGTCGTCGTTAGTTTCTCGGCGGTCGCGACATCCTTAGCTCGACGAGCCTCGCCCACCTGGCGTGAAAGTTCCTTCACTTCGGCTCGCAGGGCCTCGGCCCCTTGAAGGAGACGCCGATGTTCAATATCGAGCGCCAAAATCTCGTCCATCGTCGACTCAGACACCCCGCGTCGAGCCAGTGCGGCCTTGACAGTGTCGGGTTCACGGCGAAGTTGGGCCAGATCAATCATTCGTCAAGCCTACCTAGACGTTGTCATCGGGTTCTTGGAACCGTCTAGTTTCGTTAGGAATGAGTTACGCCGTTGAAGTCAACCATCTCGAAGTCTCCTTCGAGGAGCTGCGCGCGGTCGATGACGTCACGCTCAATGTCAACTACGGCGAAGTCGTCGCGCTCCTCGGTCCGAACGGCGCGGGTAAGACAACAGTCGTCGAAACACTTCTCGGCTTTCGAGCGCCGAGCGCGGGCACGGTTCGACTCCACGGTCTTAACCCGATGCGCGACCACCGTGAGGTCGTCGCGCGCACCGGTGCACTCTTACAGCGCGGCGGCGTGTGGGCCCCGATGTCGCCGCGCGACGTCCTGCGTCTCACCTCCTCCTACTACGAGGCTCCGCGCGACGTCAATGAATTACTGAAACTCCTAGACCTCGAACGCTGCGCGAAGACGCCTTGGCGACGGCTCAGTGGTGGCGAACAACAGCGAACCCTTCTGGCTCTCGCGCTGCTTGGACGGCCACGAGCACTCATCCTTGACGAACCAACCACGGCCGTCGA
>DATCBX010000182.1:0-2126 GCA_036511635.1 Acidimicrobiales bacterium
TTTACCGCGTCGGTGAACGCACCCACGTACTCGGGCAGATCGTCGCGCTCCAGTGGACTCGCCGGGCCGGCCGTGACGTAGTGAACGCGAAATCCTGGCTCGACGAACTCCATGTCGCGCACTTGGGTGTTATCGCGACGGGTGTAGACGTCGACGTCGTGGCCGAGGCGAGCCAGGGCGCTTGAGAGTTCGCGCACGTACACGTTCATTCCCCCTCCGTCACCGGTGCCGGGCTGGGCCAGCGGCGAGGTGTGGTACGAGAGAACGGCGAGTCGAGCCATTTGCGGATTCTACTGGTGAGCGTTTTTTTGGGTACTGGGCACGCCCTATTAATAGGGCGCGTTGTCCTCAGCGAGACGAGGCAGCAACGATGTAGACGGCGTCACGACTAGGAACCAGGCCGAAATCTCGTGAATCTGTGGAGGCTTTGGCATTGTCGCCGCGCAGGTCTAACAGGGATCCAACCCTTTCTACGCAACGCTTCAAGAGCCAGCGCGAGGGGTTTCTCGGATCTCGCACCACGACGACGTCACCTTCGTGCACTGGTCGCCAGCGACGAAAGGCCGTGAGCCGTTCACCTGGCAGATACGTCGGGGCCATCGACGACCCCTCAACGGTCACGCGTCGCACGAAAAACTCGAGGATCCGGCCCACGGCGAAACGATATACCAGCGCCGTGACTATCTTGTAGGTTGACACCGCGGTCAACTCAATCTGAGCGCGATTATCGAAAGGCACCGTTATGACCCTGTTCAACCGTCTCAATGCCCTGCTCGACGCAACGACCACGCCGCTGGTCGTTTCAGCTCACTGCGACCTGCCTTGTGGCGTCTACGACCCGGCCCAAGCCCGCATTGAAGCCCAGTCCGTCAAGGGCATCATGGAGAAGTTCAACGCGTCGAGCGACGCGGACTTCAAAACGCGCGCGCTGATTCTCAAAGAAGAGCGCTGTGAACTCGTGAAGCACCACCTCTGGGTTCTTTGGACTGACTACTTCAAGGTCGAGCACCTAAAGGCCTTCCCAAATCTCCACGACCTCTTCTGGATGGCCACCAAGACCGCCGGTGACGCGAAGAAGAGCAGCGACACCACGATTGCTGACCGCCTCTTGGCCGAGATCGACGACATCGCCGAGATTTTCTGGGCAACCAAGAAGTAACTTCGATCTAAAGCAGAAAACCCGGTGGCTTTGGCCACCGGGTTTTTTCTTTCCAAGAAGTATTTAAGCCAGTTCGGGATGAGCGCGACAGTTGGCCAGCAGGGGATTAGCTACGAGGTCAGCTTCGTCAATGGGCGTCTCGCACACTTGGCACGTCCGATAGGTCCCGAGGCGCAGGCGTTCGAGGGAACGGTCGACGTCATTGAGTGTCGCTTCGATGGCGGCGACGCTTTCGTTACTGAACTCTGGCACGTCGACCAACTTAGTTGAACCCGCGAGATCGTCGTCGCGAGCGACTGCCAAAGAGGCTCGTTTTCCCGATTGGTTTCAAGGACAGCGATAGGACGAAGATAGGGATATGGACGTGGAACAGCCCGGTCGAAGTGACCTCATCCGATGGCGAGCGTCCAAGCCTGACAACTTCTACAGGGCCGTTCCTCAACTCAGGTCATCGATGGAACTACGCATGGATGCTCCACTCTCGCCGCGTCTCGAAAAGACACTCGATACGTTCGGACGTGACGTCGCCCTCGTCATCGAACCGGCGGTCGAGGTTCAGGAACGAAACCGCGAATTCCCCAAACTTCACTCGTTCGACGAAGTGGGCCGCCACGTCGAGCTGGTCGAGTTCCATCCAGAGCACGACGTGGCTTCGAACGTGTCGTGGGGATCGGGATTGCTCGCCACTCCCCTCAACTTTGAAGGAGCATTCGAACTCGCGTCGCTGTTTTTCTTGCTCTCACACGTTGGCGAAGGCGGCCAGGCCTGTCCCATTGTGTGCACGATCGGACTCAGGCGAGCCATTGAACATCGGGCATCGCCAGAGATCAAAGATCGCTACCTCAAGGGTCTCACAGACACTGACGCCACGTCTGCTCTGCGCGGTTCTCAGTTCTTAACTGAGGTCCAAGGTGGATCGGACGTTGGAGCGAACGTGACACGAGCAACGCCTGATACAGAGATTCCC
>DATCBX010000183.1:0-4459 GCA_036511635.1 Acidimicrobiales bacterium
AGGATGAGTGCTTGGCGTCGACCCTGAGCGCGAAGGATGTCCGATTGCTGGGCACCCTCGGCCTCTTTGATGGCGGCCTGTCGTTGACCGTCGGCGACGTTGACCGCGGACTGCTGCTGTCCTTCTGATTCGAGAATGCGCGCGCGCTTCTCCTGGTCGGCTTGCTTCTGGAGGGCCATGGCTTGAAGAATCTGGTCGGGTGGCGTGATCTCCAAGACTTCGACGCGATTAATACGAACGCCCCACTTGTCGGTCGCCTCTTCCATCTGGGTCTGGAGCAGCGTGCCAATGCGCTCGCGTTGAGAGAACGCTTCGTCGAGGCTGATCGATCCAAACACGGCACGAACCGACGTGCGCGCCAGGTTGTCCACACTCACGAGGTAGTCAGAGTTGGTAAAGAGCGCGAGGCGAACGTCGACGACTTGGCTAAAGATCGTTGCGTTCACGATGACGGCCACGTTGTCACGGGTAATGACTTGTTGGCGGTCCCCGGTGCGCGGGGTCTCTCGCACGTCGATAATCTTCATCACTTCGATGAAGGGAAAGATGAAGGTCAAGCCGGGATTTTTGATGTCCTTGAACTCACCAAAGCGCGTGATGACGCCCTCAAAACCCTGTTGAACAATGCGCACCGATTTAGAGATGGTCGTGATGACCAAGAGGACGATGATGGCGGCCACGACCGCGAGAACAATTCCCGTATTCATAGAACCTTTTCCTCCCCAAAACGTTGTTTCAGTTGAGGTAACTGGGCGTGTTTTGGCTTGTGTTCGCAGTGTATCGGAGAAGGTTTTGAGCTCCGGGGCGACGGCTCGACGGCTCGCTCATCGACTATCCAGCGCCTACTTCTCAGGCAACACGGAGCCATGGTCCAAGTTCGGTTCAATGAAAGTGAAGACTTCCTGATAAAACGTAGGGGATTGCACAGATTTGAAACGCTCCCCGTTCTGGGGCGGAAGGGAGAACTATGAACGTCGCTACTTTTGTTGCTTCAGTCTTCAACAACGAACTGCCTTTTCGCGTCGAAGCGTACGACGGCAGCGTCGCCGAGCCAACCGTGGTTTCCAGCGCGAACGCCATGACGCTCAAGATCCTTCGGCGTGACGCCATTACGAGAGTTATCACCCACCCGGGTGAATTGGGCTTGGCGCGCGCCTACGTGGCGGGCGACATTGAAATTGACGGCGACTTAGATCCTCTCTTTGAGCTCGAGATGCCACCATTGCGCAAACTACTCAACGCGAACAATGTCCGATCTCTCCTTTCTGTCGTCGGCGCGTCGGCCGTCAAGCCCTTAACGCCACCGAAGATAGAAGCCCGACCGCGCGGCGTGATGCACTCGCGTGCTCGTGATCGTCAAGCCGTCACGCACCACTACGACGTCTCAAATCGTTTTTACGAGATGGTGCTCGGACCTTCCATGACCTACTCGTGCGCGGTCTTTACGACGCCTGAGGACACGCTCGAAGATGCGCAGCGACGCAAGGTCGACCTCGTCGCGCGCAAGCTCGATTTAAAGCCCGGCATGCGACTGCTCGACGTGGGATGTGGCTGGGGTGCGATGGGTATTCACGCAGCGCGCACCTACGGCGTGCACGTTGTCGGCGTGACGCTCTCGCAACCTCAGCGAGACTACGCCACCGAAGCGGCCCGTCTCGCCGGCGTGAGCGATCTCGTGGACTTTCGCGTTCAAGACTTTCGTGACATCACTGACGGACCCTTTGACGCCGTCAGCTCGATTGGCATGTCTGAACACGTTGGTATCAAGTCGCTGCCCAACTACACGCAAATTATTTTCAACTTGCTCAAGCCCGGCGGACGATTCCTCAACCACGCCATTGGTAAGCCCGTCTCCTTTGATGACAATCCCCAACCAACGAGGACCTCAGAGCTCAATCGACAACTACAGATCGCGCTCGGTCTTAGAGGTCCTTCAAAGACCGGCAGCGCCTTCATTAACCGTTACGTGTTTCCCGATGGAGAGCTGCACGAAGTGGGCACGTTGGTCACGATATTTCAGGCACACGGCTTTGAAGTTCGACACCTCGAGAGCCTTCGCGAGCACTACGCGATCACGCTTCGTCACTGGGTGGACAATCTCACCAAACGATTCGACGAAGCGGTTGGTGAGGTCGGCATCGAACGGGCCCGTGTGTGGCGTCTCTACATGGCGGGTTCGGCCGTGGCCTTCGAGCGCCATCATTTAGAGATTCACCAGGTACTCAACGTCCGTCCACTCGAGGGTAAGAGCGAGATGCCACTGCGCCCTTCATTCGAACCGACTTTCTAGAATCTCTGTTGACGCGAAGCGTCACTCGCGTGTCCTCCTTCGCAACGCTCACGTGTGTAACGATTCAAACGTGACCTCTCGACAATTCCAAAGCATGTGGCATAAGCATCCCGGTGTTCGATCGGGCAGCGATCTTTCTCGAGGCGAACGAGCCGCCGACAGAATGCGCAACATCATGGGCTCCTGGGGCTTCGTCTTTTCTTTCTTCGCAGTAATGATTCTCTGGGCTGTCACGAACACCGTTTTCTTTGAACACGTTCTGCACCACAAAGCCTTTGACCCCTACCCCTATATCTTGCTCAACCTGTTCTTGTCGATGATGGCCGGCGTGCAGGCCGCAGCGCTGCTTATTGCGGCGAAGAGAGCGGATTCGATCTCGTCTGAAGTGGCACTGCACACCTCCACCAATACCGACGACATCAAGAAACTTATCGAGGAGAACACTGAGCTCACCGAAGCGGTCAAGAAGGCCACGGACCTACTCGACGAGATTCACCTGCACGTTTCCAACATCGGCAAAGCCGTAGGCGCCGACACGGGGAACTTTCCTCCGGGCAGCGTTCCGCCCAAGGAGTCGTAACCGACGACGATGGCGCCTGAACTACCTGGCGTTCGTGAGCAGTGAATTTTCTTCATGCCCAGGACCGGCGATGGCTTTGACGTCGCGGTAGTTCAGTCGCTCGCCGCACTCGCCGCACACCGTCTCAACGTGAGTGGGCTTGCCACACCAGCTGTGCACTAGTTCAACGGGTGGGCCCGAGGGCGCGACGTACTGATCGCCCCACTGGCGCATGAACGTGAGAATTGGCCACAAGTCTTTACCTTTTTGGGTCAATTTGTAGTCGTCGCGCGGTGGGTGCTCAGAGTAGGGAACACGCACCAAGACGCCCGCGCCAACGAGAGAGTTGAGGCGCTCGCGAAGGATATTCCTTGAGATCCCAAGGCGCCGCTGAAACGCTTCGAAGCGGGTCACGCCCATAAAACAGTCACGAATAATGAGCATGCTCCAACGCTCACCTATAACTTCGAGGCATTGCGCCACCGAACAGTCCATACCAGCGAAGCTCTTGTGTTCCACAGTTTCAAGTATAGTCAGTTGCATAATAGAACGCAAACATGTAAAGTGCATTCCATGACAGAACGAACCAGTGACGAAAATACCCCTTCTGTTCAGATCGACGCCGCCCGTCGTAAAGCGATCTTCTTCGTCACCGCGCTCGGCGCCTTTATGGGGTCGCTCGACCTCTCTATTGTCAACGTGGCCTTCCCCGCGCTCGAACGAGCGTTTCCCCACGACGCTCGGGCCAGCTTGTCGTGGGTGCTGACCGGCTACGCCATCATCTTCGGCTCGTTGCTCGTCGTGGCCGGGAGAAGCGCGGACCGTCTCGGCGCTCGTCGCGTCTTCTTCTTTGGCCTCGCCATCTTCTCTTTGGGTTCCTTGCTCTGTGCCATCGCGCCTTCGGTGCCAACACTCATTATTGGTCGCGTCGTCCAGGGATTCGGTGCTGCTTCTGTCCTCCCGGCGTCACTGTCGCTTCTCCTTGGTTCGTACTCCAAGGAGAAGCGATCCCAGGTCGTCGCCCTGTGGGGAGGCATTGGCGCGCTGGCCGTAGCGACCGGTCCCTCACTCGGCGCCGCCCTCATCACGGGCTTTGGTTGGCGCGCGGCTTTCTACGTGAACTTGCCCGTGGGTCTCGTGGCGTGGATTGTTGGACGTCGAGTACTCGCAACGACCCCAGGAACTGGATCCACGTCGAGTCCCGACTTTCCAGGCGTGTTGTTGCTCAGCAGTGCGCTCGCCACGCTCGTGCTCTCTATTTCCGAAGGTCCGACCTGGGGCTGGAGTAGTGCGCGCGTGATCGCGAGCTTCGTGGTGTCAGCGATACTTGGCACAACGTTTCTTTTTCGCTCAGCTCGACACGTTGAACCCGTACTCGACCTACGACTCTTTCGCGCGCGCTCCTTCAGCGTCGCGAATAGCGCGGCGCTGTTGTACTCCATGGGTTTTTTTGCGATGTTGCTTGGCAACATCTTGTTTCTCACGAGCGTGTGGCACTACTCAATTCTCGACGCCGGCCTCGCGGTGACACCAGGTCCACTTGTCGTCGCCACCATTTCTGGCTCCGCCGGCAAGCTCGCTGGCATCTACGGCTTTCGCCGTGTGTTGAT
>DATCBX010000184.1:0-12620 GCA_036511635.1 Acidimicrobiales bacterium
CTCCTCGGCGTAACCCATACCACCGTGGATCTGCATTGCTTCACGCGTGACCCATTCCGCCGCTCGACAGACGTAGGCCTTGACCATCGAGGCTTCCAGCGCGCCGTCGCCGCGACCCATCTGGCGCGCGACGTCGAGAGAAAACTGGCGGGCGCACTGAATGATCGCGGCCATGGTCGCGAGCTTGGACCTCGTTAGTTCGTAGTTAATAATGGGCTGGCCGAAGACCACGCGCGTGCGCGCGTACTCAAGCGCCGCGTCGTAGGCCGCCTGCATGACACCCACCGCGCGCGCGGCCGTTTGGACGCGTCCATTCTCAAACCCAGCCATCTGAAAGTAAAAACCTCGGCCGAGTCCGGCCTCGCCACCCACAAGACAGTCGTCGGGCACGAACCAATTATCGAAACTCAACTCGTAGGAGTGCATGCCGCGATAACCAATGGTGTCGATTGCTCGCCCTTCCAAACGTCCGTCAGGATTCGCTCGCTCTTCGCTCTTCGCGTCTTGGTGAAAGAGAAATCCCTCGCCTTCGCTGCGTGGCTTCTCAACGAGAAAGAGAGAGAGTCCCCGGTGAGCGAGTGAACGGTCAGGGTCGGTTCTGGCGAGCAGCAGCAACACCTCGGCGCGCCCCGCGAACGTGCACCACGTTTTTGCGCCGTTAATGAGCCAACCGCCATTCGTCTTCGTCGCGCTCGTCGTGATACCCGCGACGTCTGATCCGTAGTCGGGTTCGGTGACCGCAATCGCGCAGAGCGTCTCCGCGCTCGCGAGTCGTGGCAACCAGTGTTCCTTCTGCTCTTTCGTTCCGCCATTCAACAGGGCTCGAGTCAGAATTTCGGGACGAGTGATTAGTGATCCACCAATGCCGAGTGATCCCCAGGACAGTTCTTCGGTCGCGACGACCATACCGAGATACTCCGACTCGCCTCCCGAAGAGAAACCGCCGAACGCTTCGGGTATCGAAAGCCCAAAGCCCCCGAGCTCGTTGAGCCCTTCAATGATGGACTCGGGAATATCGGCGTTGGTTCGGTGCACGTGCTCCGCGTGGGGTCGTACTTTTTCCTCGGCGAAGCGGTGGAAGAGGTCGCGCACCATTTCGAAGTCGTCGCCCAAGTGTCGAGGTCCAGTCGTCTCAGCGAGACTCGCGAGGTACGTGGGACTGCGGTAGGTGGATACGAACGCCTGGAACGGCTCGAACCAGTTGTCCTTGGTGCCCCAATAGTCCTCTCGGCCGAGTACGCGCGAGGCGAGGTCGCTCAGCGCAATCGCGAGGAACGCCGCGACGAGTTTGGCTTCGTCGTCGCCCATGGCTGCGTAGTTAAGGCACGACCGAGCGGTGGCGACTGCGCTGGCCGCGTGCGCGAGGTCGTAGGCGAGAGATTGATTCTCATCGACGCCGCCGCGTGCTCGGAGTTCTCCTACCGCGACGTCGATGACTGACTGAGCTTGATCGATGAGTGAGGCGGCAACGTCAAGATCAAGTGGATGCGAAGACATAGGTGAAATTTACAGGTTCTCATCAGTGCGCAAAGTCGTAGGCTGGCGAAGTGAATATAACCATGCTCCTCGCAGACTCCGCTCAAGTGGCTGACGGCAAGCTCTACATCCTTGGTGGCGGCTGGTCCGTTACCGGACCCGATCCCACGCCGTCCGCAGTGGCAATCAAAGTGGGCGTGGACTCACATGAGTTCAACACCTCGCACCACTGGGAGCTCTTCCTCGAAGACGCCGACGGTCAGCCAGTGCGTTTTGAGACGCCCGAAGGCTCCCAGATTATTGAAGTGCGTGGTGACTTCTCGGCCACTGCGCCCGACGACGTGCCGGTGGGTACGCCCGTTGACGTGCCGATTGCTGTGAACTTCGGTCCGATCCCACTGGGCGATAGTTCGCGCTACACGTGGCGTATGGTCATCGACGGCGAAACGTTGCCCGGTGGACTGGTCTCTTTCACGACGCGTCCGACGCGCGAGCTCGTTGAAGAAGAGTAAGTCCCGTCGTTGAAAGGCCGAGGAGCACAATGACCACTTACGAGCGACCCTTTGGACGTTACTTCGAAGATTTCAACATTGGTGACGTCTACAAACACTGGCCCGGCAAAACCATCACCGAAGCCGACGATCATCTCTTTTGCATGATCACCATGAATCATCATCCCTTACATACCAACGCGTGGTTCGCGGAAAACGAGACGGTGCACAAGAAGAACGTGGTCGTGGGCAATCTCGTGTACTCACTTGTCCTTGGCATGAGCGTGCCCGACGTGTCGGGTTCGGCGATCGCGAACCTCGAGGTGGAGTCGCTCATTCATCGCAACCCAACCTTCCATGGTGATTCGATCTACGCGGAGACGCGAGTGCTTGAAAAGATCCCCTCGACGTCGAAGAACGACCGCGGAATTGTCGTTGTCGAGACGAAGGGTTTTAATCAAGACGGACTTGAGGTCTGTTACTTCCGTCGAAAGGTCATGGTCTGGAAGCGTGAGTCCGCCCCGACGCGACAACGCCCCTACGGTGACGACGTCTGGTCGTAACGACTACGCCGCGTTTCGTCGCGAGCTTCGTCGTGTCGCGCCAAAATTAACTCGACCACTTCCGTGGATTAATCACGAGAGTCCCTGGGCCGTTCTCGTGAGTGAGGTCATGCTTCAACAGACCCAGACGTCGCGAGTCGAAGAGCCCTGGCAGCGTTTTATGGCGCAGTTCCCAACGCCAAGCGCCTGTGCCAACGCGCCTCTCTCTTCTGTGTTGACGGCGTGGCGAGGACTTGGCTATCACCGGCGCGCGAAGGCCCTTCACGAAGCGGCTCGGATGATTCGCGACCAATTCGCGGGTGAGATTCCGAGCGGCGTCGAGCAACTTCGACGTCTTCCTGGCGTGGGTGAGTACACGGCGAACGCGGTGGCGTCTTTTGCTTTCCAACAGCCCGTCGCGGTCCTTGACACCAACGTGGGTCGCGTACTCGCGCGCGCGCTCGTCAATCGACGACTTCGCCCGAGTGAGGCAAGAATTCTCGCGGCCGATCTTTTACCTCGGACCAATTCAGCGAGCTTTAACCAAGCAATGCTCGACTTAGGCGCACAGTTTTGTCGCGCCAAACCCCGTTGCGAAGAGTGCCCGATGGTTCTGCACTGCGCGTGGCGCCGAGATGGTGGTGATGATCCGGCGCCACTCAGTGCGGGTGTCTCGCGGCCACAGCCGCGATTCGACGGATCGAACCGCCAACTTAGGGGACGCGTGCTCGACGTCTTGCGCGAACGGCCTCGTTCACGTCGCCAGCTGTCCTCGAGTTTTAAAGATGTTGAGCCGCGTCGACGCGATGAAGTGCTGGCCAGCCTCGAACGCGATGGACTCATCACGCGCGTCGCCCAGACTTACTCACTGGCGGGGGATTAGGCGTCGAGAAAGGCGTCTATGGCGCGATGGACTACTTCGGGCCGCTCGAGGTGCAAGAAGTGGCCAGCGCCCTGAATGGTTTCGACCTTTGAATGCGCGCTCAACATCTCGAGCACCTTCGTATGGTCACTTGGTGCAATGCAGCCGTCGTTGTTGCCTTGGAGATAGAGCGTGGGAACGCTCGGCGCCGCGAACGCTCTCTCGGCAAGTGGACTCATCGAAGGGTCGATGAGTGGCGCGCCGCTAAACATCGCGCGGTAGTAATCGAGCGCCGCGGACAGGTGTTCGCGGTCGCCGAGCGATGAGCGAACGTTGACGAGATCCTCGTCGGGCGAATAATTCGGCGACCAGTCCAGCCAGAGTCGTCGAAGGAACGCGAAGTCGTCTCTCGCTATGGTCTCTTCAGCGTTGGGTTGTTGGAAGTAGAACATGTACCAACTCAGTCGCAGCTGGTCATAGTTCGATAAGGCCTGCGCGAAGAGCATCAGTGGTGGCACGGCCATCGTGACCGCGCGCGCCCAACGTGCCGGTTCGGCGTTGGTGGCCACGTAGACCGCGCTTGCTCCCCAGTCGTGGCCAATGATCAGTGCTCGTTCGTCGCCACCCAGTCGCTGGTGTATCGCGAGCGCGTCGCTGGCCAAGGTCACGAGTTGGTAGTTGCTGCTCTTGGAGATGGACGAAGGGGCGTAGCCACGCATAGAGGGCACGGCGACGCGGTAGCCTCGCTCGACTAAATGAGGTGCGAGGTGTCGAAACGTGTGGACGCTATCGGGGAATCCGTGGAGACAGAGTGCTAGAGGCCCATCACTTGGTCCGCTCGTGCGCACGTGCAGCGTCACGTCATCAAGCTCTACGAGGTCGTCACTCATCTACCTCACGATAGAGACCTCGCTGGCACGCGGTTGATCACCGTGTTGAGAGGAAAACGCTCGCCTTCCAAGACAGAGTTCACTACGCTTCGTGCTGTGACCATGGTGACAGTGGCGAAGGGCACTTCAAGAGGGAGAGCGTGATGCTCATCCTTAAGATTGTCGCGATCCTGGCCGTTCTCTTGCTGATCGGCGGGACCGCTCTGAGGGTCCGAAAACTCCGCCGCGACGACACGCGCGACTTCTCCCGGCCTATAGAACGTCGTCTAGTGACGCCACCGCCGTCGCCCTACGCTCCGTCGAAGGGTTTTCGGCTGCTAGACGGCGAAGGCGAACCCATGCAGCGCCCAGCCGTCGAACGTCCCCGTCTTGATCCAGATCGTCAGTACGTCTTTAGTGACTCCGCTCCTAACGCCGACGACGTGGTGGCCACACATCTGCGACACAACGACGATTGGTTTCTTTCGCGCTCCTCGCATCGCTCGACGTTGTCAATTGTCCTTCGCCGTCTGGCGATCGTTCTGCTCATCGCCCTCGTTATTGCGGTGATCGCGACGTACTACGTGAACCATCGTTCGCCAAAGACTCCCAATGGCATCGCAACGGCCCCAACGACCACACTCGCTACGACCGCTGCCGCGACGACCTCATCGACGACCACGACGTTTCCCCAGTCGCTCGTCGCAACCTCGGCGAGCGGCAACGACGCGTTTTACAGTGTTCCGGCGAGCACGTACCCAGTCGTCGTGTCGGGCACGCGTGGGGCGACGTGGGCTGTCTACGACATGGGTCCGAAAAACACGCTGGAGTGGCAGGGCACCGTTGCGCAGGGCCAACAAAAGTCGCTGCAGATGACGGGTAATTCTCGAGTGACCATAGGTTCGCCCTCAAGCGCGACGGTGAGTGTTGAAGGTAGCCCCGTTATTTTTCCGTCGAATTTGCCGCCAACGTTGGTGCTGGTATTTGCTGCGACAGGATCCAATACCTCGAGCTCTACGAGCTCGGAGTGATCTCGTTCAGTAACCAAGCGAGTACCTGGGCTTCGTCGCGCCAAGAGTCGTAGCGACCCGACGGTCCGCCGTGGCCGGCGCCCATTTCCGTTTTAAGGACTGCTTGGTTCATCGCGTTCGCGTCTCTTAGTTTCTGCACCCATTTCGCGGGCTCCCAGAAACCTACGCGCGAATCGTTCAGTCCTCCCGAAGCGTAAAGATGGGGATAGTTGATTGGACCGTGTTCGTCGCTCGCGCGCACGTTGTCGTAGGGCGAGTAGCCCTTCATGGTTCGATACGACGTCGCACTGGCGTCGGGGTTACCCCACTCTTCCCATTCACCAACCGTGAGGGGGAGCGAGTCGTCGAGCATGGTCGTGAGAACGTCGACAAATGGGACTTCGGCCACTACTGCGTGAAAGAGCTCCGGGGCCGCGTTCATCACGGCGCCCATCAAGAGCCCCCCCGCTGAGCCACCTCGCGCGGCGAGCTGCTCGCTCGTCGTCCAACCTTCGCGAATGAGCGAACGCGCAACGGTAACGAAGTCACTAAAGGTTGTGGGTTTTTGAGCCAGACGTCCCATCTCGTACCACGAGCGCCCCATTTCACCTCCGCCTCGAATGTGGGCAATTGCGAATATCACTCCTCGATCGAGAAGTGAGAGTCGCAACGAGGAGAACGAAGGATCGATGGAGATTTCGTAACTTCCGTATCCGTACAACAAGAAAGGTGACGGTTGTCGAGCTTCGAGAGTTCCGTCGTCGTTGACGATGACCTGGTCGCGGCGAGCGACAATCGAGACCGGAACTCGCAATGCGTCACTTGTCGTCACCCAAAGACGTCCCGTAACGTAGTTCGACTCGTCGTAGCCGCCAAGAACTTGTTGTTGCTTTCGTACGAGTAACTCTCCGGTCGCTATCACCACGTCGCCAACGAGACGCGGCGTGATGAGCGAGGTCAAGGACACTCGTAGTTGGGTGGTGTCAAAGTTTGGGTTCGCCGAGATGCCAACGGTATTGGGGAACGCGCCGCCTTCAACCAATGAAGAACGTCCGAGCAACTCGTCGCCAAAGGGATCGTCGCCGTCGAGAATTGGCACGAGGCGAAGCGCCGCGCAACCGTCGTTACGTTCGCTCAAAGCCAAAAACGATTGGAAGGCGTCCACGCCGTCGAGTCGGTTGCCGGGTCGTTCGGGAATGATTTCTCGCCAGATTTCGTCGTTCACTTGACGGGCCAAGAGACGAAAATCGGTGGCGTCATCATTCGTGATCTTGAGCCACCAACCCTGTCCGCTCGCGTCAGTGAAGTGTTCGACGCCGTACTCAATACCGTGTCGGCGCTCTTCGAGAAGCGTCAACGCCGTCGTGGGCTGGTCGGCCGCCAGGTAGTGAATTTCGCTCGTCATCGAGGAGTTGACCATCACCACGATCATCGCGTCGTCACGACTTCTTCCTACCGAGACGGTGAACTGTGCGTCGTCCTCTTGGAAGACCAAAACGTCTTGATCTGAAGAGGTCGCCAACTCGTGGCGCCAGAGCTGCCACGGGCGCATAGCGTCATCCACGCGTGTGTAAAAGAAGTGACGGCTGTCGCTGGCCCAGGCGAAGCCGTAGTAAACGTCGCTGAGTTCGTCATCGATCGGCGCTTGGTTGGCGAGTGGGCGCACCGTGACGTGGTGGCGCTCATTGCCTTCGAAGTCAGTACCCACGGCGACCCACGTGTCGTCGGGACTTAACGCCAGTACGCCGACCGAGAGAAAGTCCGACTCGCCAGCTTCGACGTTCTCGTCGAGAATTATCTGTTCACCGTCGAAGGTCGTAGCGGGATCGATGGTCGGTGGTGTGAGGTCGTCACCGAGTGCGGGGACGCGAACGCTGATGGCGTAGTTGAGACCTTCGCGCGTACGTTCGAAGTACCACCACGAACCTTTACGTACCGGCACGGAGATGTCGGTTTCTTCGATGCGATTCTTGATTTCAGTGAAGAGTTCGCTTTCGAGAGCCTTCAGCGGCGCGAGTTCTTGAGCGAGATACTCGTTCTCTGCACGAAGATGGGCCAAGACCTCTTCGCTCTCTCGGTCCATCAACCAGTAGTACGGGTCGTCGCGCGTGTCGCCGTGGCGAGTAATGGCGAAAGGGCGTTTAGGAGCTACGGGAGGGGTATTCACCTATCTACTTAACCAGTATTTAGGGTCGAATCAAGCCCCGGAGTTAGTACTATGTCCATAGGGATTATCCCAAAGGAGCGCGATGGCGATAGACAACCTGGACTTCAGTCGATACCAGCTGGGCTGGTCGGACGACCAATTACCTGTATTCAAGCCGAAGAAGGGCCTCAACGAGGCCATCGTTCGTGAGATGTCCGCAATGAAGAACGAAGAGCCTTGGATGTTGAAGTTTCGTCTTGACGCGCTGAAGAAATTCGAGCGCAAGCCTATGGTGCCGTGGTTCGCCGACCGCATGCCCGACCTCGACTTCAATGACATCTACTACTACGTCAAGCCCACCGATCACCAGGTAAACAGTTGGGACGATCTGCCCGACGAGATCAAGAACACCTACGAGAAGTTGGGCATTCCCGAAGCGGAACGCAAGTACCTCGCAGGCGTCACCGCTCAGTACGAATCAGAGGTCGTCTTTCACCGCAACCGAGAAGACTTAGAGCGTCTTGGCGTTCTCTTTTGTGACATGGACACCGCGGTACGCGAGTACCCCGAACTCGTCCGCAAGTATTTCGGGACGATCATTCCGCCGAACGACAACAAGTTCGCAGCGCTGAACTCGGCGGTGTGGAGTGGTGGCTCGTTCATCTACGTACCACCAGGCGTCAAGGTCGATCAGCCCCTGCAGGCCTATTTCCGTATTAACACTGAGAATATGGGTCAGTTTGAGCGCACGTTGATCATCGCCGACGAAGGATCGCAAGTTCACTACGTCGAGGGTTGCTCGGCTCCGGTGTACTCAACGGACTCGTTGCACTCGGCCGTCGTGGAACTCGTGGCTCTTCCCGGATCACGTATTACTTACACGACGATTCAAAACTGGTCGAACAATGTGTACAACTTGGTCACGAAGCGCGCACGCGCCGAAGCCGAGGCGCACGTGGAATGGATTGACGGCAACATTGGTTCACGCCTCACTATGAAGTACCCATCGGTGTACCTCATGGGTCCTAAGGCTTCGGGCGAAGTCCTCTCTGTTGCTTACGCCGGCCCTGGTCAGGTCCAAGACGCGGGCGCCAAGATGGTGCACTGCGCTCCCGAGACGACCTCGACGATTATTTCGAAGTCCATCTCCAAGGACGGTGGACTCACGGCGTACCGCGGACTCGTGAAGGTCGAAGAGGGTGCCACCGGCGCTAAAAGCTTCGTTCGCTGTGACGCGTTGATCCTTGACGAGAAGTCCATCTCTGAGACGAGGCCGTACATGGAAGTGGGCGAACAAGACGCGTCCATTGGTCACGAGGCGACCGTCTCCAAGATTGGCGATGACCAGCTCTTTTACCTGATGAGTCGAGGCCTCACCGAAAGTCAGGCCATGGGGATGATTGTCAATGGCTTCATTGAGCCAGTGACGCGCACGTTGCCAATGGAGTACGCCGTTGAGTGGTCACGCCTGATTGAGCTACAGATGGAAGGTTCAATCGGTTAACGAGGACGACGCCACATCGTAAAAATCGGTGGGCCCCCCTTGACTGGTCGTAGCGTCTCACGTAGTTCGTAGCCAAATCTCCGGTAGTAGGCGAGATTGTCTTCTTTCTGGGTCTCTAAGTAACTGCCCACTCCTTCTTCGTCGGCGTGGGCTAAGCCCTGTTCCATCAACATCGTGCCAACGCCGCTTCGTTGAATTGAAGGATCGGCAACAAGCAAGTACAAGTACCAGTGCGGTTCTTTTGGGTGCGATTTCGAAATCTGAGCGAGATACTTGTTGCCATCTATGAGCGCTCGCGGACGTCGATAGAGCGCACGAAGAGTACCGGGGACCTGGGCCAACTGCGTACGAACAGGCTGCGGGTAGCGGTCGGTTGGTAGCCAGGCCGCTACACCTTCAATTACGTTATTAACGCTACGAACCGTGACAACACGTGCACCATCACCAAGGTGAACGAGATTCGCGCGAAAGAAGATGGTGAGACCTCGCTCGCGAAGTCGGTCGTTAGGGGACAGGTAGCGGAAGAATGGATCGTCGAAGAAGGCGCGATTAGCTATTTGAGCCGCTCGAGTGAATTCTGCACTGGAGAGCGTTGATTCGACAAGGCGCAGGCCACTCTTCATAAAGATTGAGCCTACGACGAGAACGGCGTGAGACAATGTGTCGATGGCAATGCGTGAAGAGTGCAAACACTTTCAAAGCCGAACGTACAAATCGGGCGAGGTCGCGAGATTCTGTGTGCTCGGCCTCGCTCCAGACCAGCCGTGGTCGTGCCCTGAGAACTGTCTCACGTACGAGCGTCGCTACGTCGACATTGGTTGGTCGCACGGCACTCTCGTTGATAAACCCGTTGAGGCTCCGCCCTCGGACGTTCCTCTAGTCGATCGTCGCGAGTTGTTGGAATCGGCCAGCGACATCGTGAACGCCGTCGCGCCAAAACTGGTTGAAGAGCGCCGACGTGAAGTCGAGGAGCTCGCGAAAAAGAATCGTCGCGCCTGGAAATTCTGGCAGCGTTAGTCGCCCTCAAAAACAGGTGGGCGACGCTCCATGAACGCGGTCATCGCTTCTTTGAGGTCGTTGCTCTTTAAGTACATCGTGTTCCACCGGGCCACAAAGTCGAGGCCCTCGTCGACGGTGCGTCCGTCATTGGCGGCGAGTACTGCTTTGGTGCCACGAACGGCGAGTGGAGAGTTCGCGGCGATCTCATTGGCGAGATCGTGCGCGGCTGCAACGACGTCCTCAGCTTCTTGGCCGTGTACTGAGTTCACGAGACCGATCTCGGCCGCGCGACGAGCGTCAATGTCTTTACCCGTGAAAGCCAGTTCGGCCATATGTCCAGCGCTGACAATTTTAGGTAGTCGTTGGAGTGTGCCGAGGTCCGCGACGATGGCCACTTTGGCTTCTCGAATCGAATAGGTCGCGTTGCCCGCTGAGAGGCGAATATCACACGCGCTGATGAGATCGACGCCTCCGCCAATGCAGTAACCGTGCACCGCGGCGATAACAGGAATCTCCAAATCAGCGATAGCCGTCAGCGACGATTGCATTATTCGCACAGATTTATAGGTCCGTTCGTTCGACGCGGCCTGGGATACGTCGGATCCGCCGGCGATGAAGCCGCCGCCGAATTCCTTGAGGTCAAGCCCCACCGTGAAATGTGGGCCTTTGGCCGCGATGATTAACACACGAATTTGGTCATTACTCGCGACCGCCTGCGCGGCCAGGGGAAGATCGCGCCATAAGGCGCTACCGAGCGCGTTGCGCGCTTCAGGGCGATCAAGCCACAGTGTCGCGACGTGACCAGTCACTTCGAGGGTCAGAACTTCCGACGAAAAGTCCACGTGGTTCCTTCGAACAAAGGTTCAGCCTACGTCGACCCGCTGGGGGAGTTGTGAGCGACCAGTACACTGCCTGAGTCCTTCCTCCCTATGAGCACCTTCGCTGAGTCAGCCTCTACTTTCATTAATGAACGGCCCGACGCGGCCGCGCGACGCCAGGCCTGGTCGATGTTTGAGACTACGGGGCTGCCTACGACAAGCGATGAAGTGTGGCGCTATGCCCCTCTGGGAGACCTCGGTCTCGAGCGATTCATCGTTCCCAGCGCCCCAAAGTCCTCGCCCGATTCGGCCTTCGCCACCCAACTCTGTCAGCGAGCTGGTTTAGTTATCCGCGTTGTTGACGGGTTTTGTGTCAGCACTGGCGACGTCATCGAAGGCGTCAGTGTCGAGATCGATGAGTCAAATGAGTCTCTTGCGGGCGAGTCGCTTTTAAGTCGCTACGAGAGCGACACGTTTGCCTTATTGAACGCCGCTCTCGCCCCTAGTGCCATCGTTATTCGAATCGCGCCCGACGTGAACCTCGCCCAACCCATCGTGATTTTGAACGAGTCGAGCGCCGGCGCGTCGTTCCCGCGAACTCAAATAGTTGTGGGCCGCGGTTCGAGCGTGACGGTGGTTGAGTACTTCGAAGGCGGTACCAACGCGCTCGTTGTACCGGTGAGCGAGTATCAAGTCGAGGACAATGCTTCGCTGCAGTTAGTTACGTACCAACGACTCGACGTTTCCGCCTGGCACATTGCTCGCACTACCGGCTTCCTGGCTCGTGACGCTCGTCTTCACCAAGCCGTTGTGGGACTAGGCGCACATTACGACCGTGCCCGCAATGACGCAGAACTGCTCGGCGCCGGTGCGTCGAACGAGCTTCGAACAACATTCCTTGGTTCGGGTGATCAAGTCCACGACTTTCGAACGCGTCAGTTCCACGTCGCTCCGCGAACCACGTCGACGCTGCTCTCTAAGGGTGCCGTGGCTGATCGATCGAGGTCGGTGTACACCGGACTCATTGAGATTGAAAAGGGCGCGAAACGAACCGATGCGCGCCAGACCAATCACAATCTCTTGCTGGCGCCCCTGGCGCACGCGGACAGCGTTCCGAACTTGGATATTCGAGAAAATGACGTCATGTGTGCTCACGCGTCCAGTGTGGGTCCGCTCGATGAGTTGCAACGTTGGTACTTGGAGTCTCGTGGCGTAAGCCGCGACGACGCACAGCGTCTCTTGATTCAAGGTTTCTTCTTCGAAATGCTCTCTGCACTGCCAAGCGAACTTGCCGAGTTGGTCGAAAGTGACATCGCCTCAGTGTTGGCCGGCGTCGCAGTGGTGACATCATGACGATGATTGACATTGGAACCTTGAGTGACTTCGAAGAGGGAGTTCCGCGCCAGCTGCACGTTGACGGTCGTGTACTGGTGGCGGTTCGAATCGAGGAGACGGTCTACGTGTTGAACGATCGTTGTAGCCACGAAGAGTTCAGCCTCGCCGAAGGCGAAGTCGATGTCGAAACGGCCGAGATTGAGTGCGCGCGACACGGAGCAATGTTCCGTCTTAGCGACGGCGTGCCGGTCTCGCTACCCGCGACGCGACCAGTTGAGCACTACGTCGTGCAGCAGAACAACGGACGTCTCGAAGTAGTGGTGCCGTGAACTCGACCTTGAAGATCGAAGGGCTTCGAGTCGAAGTCGCTGGTAAAGAAGTCTTGAAGGGCTTCAACCTCACCATGAAATCGGGCGAAGTACACGCGATTATGGGACCTAACGGTTCGGGTAAGTCAACCCTGGCCCACGCGCTGACTGGTCATCCGGGGTACAAAGTGCTTGACGGTTCGGTCACAATCGACGACGTCGAGCTTTTGACGATGTCGCCCACCGAGCGGGCGCGTCAC
>DATCBX010000185.1:0-8503 GCA_036511635.1 Acidimicrobiales bacterium
AGGCAGAGGCATGAGGAGAGTCCGCGTACTTCTGCTCTTGGGCCTCGGATCGCTCTTTCTTTCGAGCTGCACCCTCGTGGCCCCAAACCCAGCACCAGCGCACGTTTCCCGCTCCAACGTACCTCTCGGTCTGCTTAACAAGACCATTCCGGGAACGAACGGCGCCCGCGTACGGTTCGTCACCAAACCCGTCTACATCGTTGACGCCACGAACCATCTCGCGCCGCAGAGTCGTATCGTCCCTTCCCCGCCAGACTTGCGCTCGGTCGTAGGCCAACTCCTTTTGGGCCCCACCTTGATCGAAGCCTCCGCCGGCTACACCTCAGCGCTACCAACCACCCTGTCGTTGCTTAGCGCCTCAGTGCGCAACAACATTGGTTACATCAACTTTGCGACCTCGCTCGACACCTTGTCCGTGTCACAACAACTCCTCGCGGTGGGCCAACTTGTGCTGACGGCCTTTGACGTCGGCGCCACGAGGGGCATCGTCGTTGAGGTAAACGGCGTCCCGCAACTTAATTTGGTGCCCAACGGAACGCGCCTCGAACTGGTGTCGAAGGGCAACTTCCAGTCGCTGCTGAACCCCTAGTACGTGGGTAGTGGCCGCAGCGCCGGCGCGCTGTTCCACAGGTGCTCTAGATCGTAATAATCGCGCGTTGATTCATCAAAAACGTGCACGATGACGTCCCCGTAGTCAAGTGCGACCCACTCACCTTGGACCAGTCCCTCGACATGGATGGGCTTAACGTCAAGGGCCAGTTCGACGAGTCGTTCGACCTCTTCGGCGATGGCGCGCACTTGTCGATCGTTTCGACCAGAGGTAACCACGAGAGCGTCAAAGGCATCGATGAGCTCGCGAAGGTCGAGCACGACCGTGTCATGCCCAATCTTCTCCTCAGCCGCGACAACGGCCGCGTTAACCAGGGTGGTGACGTAAGCGGAGTAAGGGCCGCGAGCGAGCTCGCTGCTGGTCACGATCGAACTCAGTGGGAAACTCCGAGCAGGGCAAGAGCGCCAAAGAAAGGAACGGCAAGAAGAATAAATCCGAGAAGCGCGTAACGGCGCTTGGTGCGTCGTAGATCTTGGCGTCGCCGCACCGCGCCCACAACCTCCAGTCGTGAAGACTGTGGTTCGGTCAGGTCAAAAACACGAACTGCCATTACGCCAACCCTAGCCCGGGGCTCCCTCAAAGAGAGGAATAACGGCAGAAGGGATAAGTTTTCTTAGGTTTTCGGCGCTTGGCGTAAGGGCTCGGATATAGCGACTCGAGAGATCCACCGGGTCCATCGGAATCTCGTAACAGCGCCATCCAAAGGGCTCTAAGGTGACCGACCCGGGCCGAGGGACGATGCCCACTTCCACCAGATCTCGGAGCACTTCCGCCTGATGCCATCCATCAAGTTGCATCGCGAGGTCCGCGCCAACAATGAGATCAATAGCCTCGGCCACGTCAAAGAGATCACGAACGGTATCAATGGTGTACGAGGGACCCTCGCGACGAATCTCCAGATCCGAGACGTGCACGAGAGGCAGGTCGTCAAAGGCCGCGTGGGCCATCGCGAGACGAAGTGACGCAGGCCGCACCTGGGTCGCCGTGCTCTTTTGATAAGGATCACCGGCCACGGTCACTTCGAGTCGGTCGAATCGACCGCTCAGTGCCGCGGCTTCGAGCGCAGCGACGTGACCAAAGTGCGGCGGGTCAAACGTCCCGCCGAAGAGACCGAGGCGCCGTACTTTCACCGCCAAAGCCTAACGGGGTTGTTCGCTTCGTTTCTAAGCCCCTACGATTAGTAGATGGAAACCACGTCATCTGAATGGACGCCCACCACGTGGCGCGAGTATTCCGTCTCGCAAAGTCCCACGTGGCCCGACCTCGATCACCTCGCTCGCGTCGAAGCAGAGCTCGCCACGAAGCCACCCCTCGTCTTTGCCGGTGAAGCACGACGCCTTCAAGAACATCTTGCCCAAGTAGCGGCTGGAAAGGCGTTCCTTCTCCAGGCGGGCGACTGCGCGGAATCGTTTCACGAAAGTTCGGCCGACGCCATACGCGACAAACTCAAAGTCATTTTGCAGATGTCGGTGGCCCTCACCTACGCCTCCGGCGTGCCCGTCATCAAAGTGGGCCGCATCGCTGGCCAGTTCGCCAAACCCCGTTCGGACGAATTTGAAGAGCGCGACGGTCAGCGCCTCGATGCCTTTCGCGGCCACATCGTCAACTCCGAAGAGTTCAGCGCCCAAGCGCGTCGTCCCGATCCCGAACGACTACTTGGCGCCTATCACCAGAGCGTTTCTACGCTGAACCTGCTGCGTGCATTTACCAAGGGTGGCTTTGCCGCCTTGTCGCGCGTGCACGCCTGGAACCAAGAATTCGTCGCAAACTCTCTTGAGGGCAAGCGCTATGAAGTAATCGCTGACGAGATCGAGCGAGCGTTGCAGTTCATGAACGCCTGCGGCATTGACCTTCATGACGACAGCGCGTTGCAGGGCGTTGACTTCTACACCAGTCACGAGGCGCTAATCCTCCCTTACGAACAAGCGCTCACGCGTCGAGACTCCCTCACCGGCGATTGGTACGACTGCTCGGCCCACCTGCTCTGGATTGGTGACCGCACACGCCAACTCGACGGCGCGCACGTGAACTTCCTTCGTGGCGTCGCTAACCCACTTGGTCTCAAAGTCGGTCCGAGCATGGGTGTCGACGAACTGCGCACACTCTGCGACGTTCTCAATCCCACGAACGCGCCCGGTCGTCTCACGTTGATCTCGCGAATGGGCCACGAACGCGTCAGTGAACTTTTGCCGCCACTCGTTCGAGCACTACGCGACGAAGGTCGTAGTGAACTCTGGACCTGCGACCCGATGCACGGCAATACCTTCGTGGCGTCGGGTGGTCAAAAGACGCGCCGTTTTGATGACGTGCTCTCCGAGACCTCTCAGTTCTTCATGGTTCACCAGGCGCTGGGCACCTGGCCCGGTGGTTTACACATTGAGTTAACGGGCGACGACGTGACCGAGTGCCTGGGCGGAGGGTCGCGACTCAACGAATCCGATCTCGACCAGAACTACACCTCGATCTGTGACCCGCGCCTCAACGCCACGCAGAGCTTGGACATGGCCTTTCACGTCGCGGAGTACCTCCAGCGTTACTCGACGCCAATCGGTGAGAGATCGTTGTAGCGAAGTAGTCGGCGATGGTCGCTGGCGAACTCGATTTCGGTCATTGAGCAGTTTTCAATTCGAGGTTGTAGCCGAACGCTGCCACTAAGTCCCTGGTAGAGCTTCAGGGCTTGCTCAATGAATCCGCCGTGTACCACGAGAACGACCAGCTCTTTGGGGTGACGAGCGACAATGCGTTCCATAGCGTCAACGCATCGTTGAAAAAACTCGAGAAGCGACTCACCTCCGGGCACGTTCTTGAGCGATGGGTCGACGTCCCAGTTTGGCGCTGCGTAGCGCCGGGCAATCTCGGTCCAACTCAGACCATCGGCCTCGCCCACGCCGAGTTCGCACAGCGAATCATCGGTCACGGCTTCGAGCGCGGGATTGATCGCGGGAAAGACAATGGCGCCGGTCTCAATCGCGCGAGGAAGCGTAGAGGTATAAAACGCGCACGCGCTGGCCAACTCTTTCGTGGTAGCAAGACGGCGCGCGAGGGCCGACGCCTGAACCCGCCCAACCTCGGTCAACCCGCCGTCACCCAGTGGACCGCCGGCAAGACCGAGCGAGTTCGCGTAACTCTCACCGTGGCGAATAAGGAGCAGTCGCGTCTCGGAGGGAGGTAGTCCGCGCTGGCGAAATCCCTCGGGCGGGAGGTTCTCATCGAAGCTCACGCGAGCTCGCCAACGAACGCTTCAAGTTGGCGTAGTGTGCGACACTCAATCACTCGATTGCAGTACGGCGCGTATTGGCTAATGATCGAGTCACCACTATTCCAGTAACTCGTCGGCTCGGGGTTCAGCCAGTAGACGGCCTTGGCCCTGTAGTGCAGATCGGCCAGAATCTCGGCGTGCGCTTGGTGGTAGTTGTTTCGACCATCACCAAGGATCAAGACCGTCGATCGTTTCGTGAGGTCCCGCGCGTAGCGTTCGTGAAAGACAACGAGAGCCCGTCCGTAGTCTGAGTGGCCGTCAAAGGCAATCACGTCGGCTTCGGCGTTGATGCGCGCAACGGCTTCAGCGGGGTCCTCGACTCCGTCAAAGAGTCGCGTGACTTCATCGAGACCGTCGACAAAGACGAAACTACGGACCTTGGAGAACTGAGAACTAATCGCGTGCACGAGGTGCAAGGTGAAGCGCGCGAACGAGGCCACGGATCCCGACACGTCGGCGATAACGAATATTTCGGGCTTAGCGGGACGCGGTGGTTTGAAACGAAGATCGATTGGCACGCCACCCGTGGAAAGACTTTTTCGAACCGTATGGCGTAAGTCGACCGGGCCTCGGCGACGCCGACGGCGTTTGCGAGCTAATCGAACCGCCAGTTTGCGACTTAAGGGACGAAGGGCACGTTCAAGTTGTGCCATCTCCTCGCGATTGGCGTGCATGACGTCAAGATCCTCGGGCAACGGCTTACGCACCGACTTCGCGAGCGCCTGTGAGCCGCGGTCTTCAACCAATCGCTCTCGAATCTCGCGTTCGATTTCGGCCTTCAATTGTTCGATGCGTGCCGTCACGTCGTCGTGGGCCAATCGCTCGCCAAGTGCGTCGTCGCTGTTGTGGGTCCCGTCGAGTAGTCGTTGCTCAAGCGCCTCCAAGTCGAGGTTTCGAAGCGTTCGATAGAGGTAGTAGGTCCCGCCAACGGGTCGACCGGGTTCCATTCCGGCGTAGCGCGAGACCGCTTCACCGGCACCAAAGCGCATGCTGTTCTGATCCCCGTCGCGAAGAGCGCGAAAGAGCAACTCAGAGAGTTCTTGCGCGCTCATCGACGATCCGCCGCCGCCGCCTTGACCCTTAGCTTGTCCCGTGCCTTGCGCGCCGTCGGCCCCTTCGCTTTCTTCTGACTCTTCGTTGGCGTCCTCGCTCAGTAACGCCTCGGCACTGTCCCAAGAACGAATCGCGAAGAAGACATCAAACGCCGTGTTAAACACCGGCATGTGGTCGCTGTCCTTGACGAGCGTGGCGGCGAGCGTGGCCCGCACCAAGGAACGATTCCCTAGATTGATGACGTCGACGGCGCGCGCCGCGTCCACGTGCTCGCTCATCGACACGGGAATACCAGCAGCCCGTAATTCTCCGATGAAGTCGCCGAGGAGATTAAGCAACAGGCCTCGAGCGACCGAGCAACTCCTTGGAGGCTCGATCGATGTCGGACTGATACTTCAACAAAATGTGCAGTGTCTCAGCGACGTCGTGGTCGCCAATCTCGGCTCGACCAAGCACCACGAGCGTGCGGGCCCAGTCCAAGGTCTCCGCGACCGACGGCGCCTTTTTGAGGTCGATTGAGCGAAGTGATCGAACGACCTGGGCGATCTGTTCCGCGAGTGCGTTCGTAATACCCGGCACGCGCGAAATAATGATGTCGCGTTCGCGCTCTACGGAGGGATAGCCCACGAAGAGATAGAGGCAACGGCGCTTGAGGGCTTCGGAGAGTTCACGCGTGTTGTTCGACGTCAAAAAGACCATTGGAATCTGTTTCGCGCGAATGGTCCCAAGTTCAGGTATTGAGACTTGATACTCCGAGAGGATCTCGAGCATCAACGCTTCGGTTTCGAGCTCCACGCGGTCAACTTCGTCAATCAAGAGCACAACCGGCTCAGTCGCCGAGATTGCCTCGAGCAGAGGACGCGTCAGCATGAACTCTTCGGCGAAGATGTCCTCTTCGAGGTCGTGCCACTCTTCCCCACTCGCGCCTTCGGGACGGCCGGCTTGGATACGCAGAAGTTGCTTACGGTAGTTCCACTCATAGAGCGCCTTGGACTCGTCGAGTCCTTCGTAACACTGAAGTCGAATGAGTCGAGCGCCGATCGAGTCAGCGACGGCCTTGGCGAGGGCGGTCTTACCGGTACCGGCGGGGCCTTCGACGAGGACGGGCTTAGCGAGACGGTCCGCTAAGTAGATGACCGACGCGATCGCCTCATCACTGAGGTAGTCGTTCTCGGCGAGCAGCTTTTGAACTTCCTCGGGTGATTCGAAGCGCACCGGCGGCACACTGTCGAGACCGAGTCGTTGTGCGAGCTCTTCTCTCGGATCTAATGCGCTCATCGAATCTGTCCCTCTCCTCGTACTACCCACTTCAAACAGGTCAACTCGCGAAGCCCCATCGGGCCCCTCGCGTGAAGCTTTTGGGTTGAGATGCCAACTTCGCCACCCAGTCCCAGTTCGCCACCATCGATGAATCTCGTCGACGCGTTCACCAACACCGCGGCGGCGTCAACGCGCTTGACCCACGCGTCGGCGTGTTCGACGTTTTGCGTGAGAATGGCCTCGCTGTGACCGGTGCCGTAGCGCGCGACGTGGGCAATGGCCTCGTCGAGTGAGTCCACGACCTTGACGGCCAAGATCAAATCGAGAAACTCCGTGGCGTAGTCGTGTTCGCTCGCGGGCGTTGCTGTTGGTAGATACCTCTTGGCAACGTCATCGACGCGAAGCTCCACTTCAGGCATCGCAGCACTGAGAGCGGGCAAGAACGAACCAGCAACGCCCTCGTGCACGATCACCGTTTCAACGGCGTTGCAGACACCGGGTCGAGACGTCTTCGCGTTGCGAACCAGCGCTACCGCCATGTCGAGGTCGGCCGAGTCATCGACGTAGATATGGCAGTTTCCGTCACCGTCGAGCACGTAGGGCACGCGAGCGTGCTCGCGCATTGCGCGAATCAGACTTGGACCGCCGCGAGGAATGAGACAGTCGAGCACGTCGGTGAGCTGCATGAACGCCGCCACGTTCTCGTGTGACGGGTCCTCGACGAGTGAGACACCCGCCGCGGGCAGGCCTTCACTTTCGAGGGCCCTTTGCCAGAGGTCGACTATGAAAGCGTTACTGTGCAGAGCAGACGACGAACCGCGAAGAAAAGCGGCGTTGCCACTTCGCACGCACAGCCCCGCGACGTCGCTCGTCACGTTCGGTCGATTTTCATACACCACGCCAATCACGCCCAGTGGAACACGCAGGCGCTCAATGTGCAGCCCGTTCGGACGAGTGCTTTGGTCAAGGACTTCGAAGAGGGGGTCGGGCGCGTCGGCGATCTCGCGCAGCGCGTTCGCCATTGAGAGCACGCGTTCCTTCGTGAGCAAGAGGCGATCTCGCCCGGGTCCCGACTCGTCGTAGGCGTCGAGATCGAACGCGTTCACCGCCAACAGCTCGTCTATCACCTCTTCGAAGCGATCGGCCACGCGAAGGAGGACGTCGCGGCGCTGCTCGTTGCTCGCTTGTCCCAGGGCGACGGCCGCCTGCTTTATTTCGGCGCCCTGGGCCGCCAACTCACGCGTCGTCATAGTCCAAGAGTAATAGGCGTCGTTACGTGCGCCGTAAGAGAACGAGGTCGTCGCGGTGTACGACCACGTCGTCACCTTCTGAGAAGGACTCAGCGGACACGCGGACCAGTCCTTTGGCGAGCGTGTCGCCGTCGGGTCCCTTCACGTCAACGGCGTCACCTTCAACGAAATTCCCGCTAAACGATTCAACGCCAACACGCAAAAGACTGCGCCCGTCGTGTTCGAGAGCGTGCTGGGCCCCGGCGTTGATCGTGATCGCCCCGTGGCTGGCAACGGCGAAGGCGATCCAGGATTTCCTCGCTGAGAGTCGTTCCGGGCGGGGATGAAAGGTGGTGCCAAAACCGGTGCTGCCCTCGAGAGCACGACGAAGCGAACTACGCGCTCGTGCGGGGGCGATGACCGTCGTGATGCCCGACCAGGTTGCCATGTGGGCCGCCGCCAACTTCGACGCCATTCCACCACTGCCCACTGTCGAGTGACTCGCACCGGCTGCTTCGAGTAAATCAGCGTCGAAGGCGGTGACCTCTTCAATCAACGTTGCCGACGCGTCAACGCGCGGATCAGCCGTGAGCAGCCCGTCCGTGTCGGTCAAGAGCACCAGGTGCGACGCGCCCACGAGATTAGCGACCAACGCCGCGAGACGGTCGTTGTCACCAAATCGAATCTCCTCATCGGCGACGGCGTCGTTCTCGTTCACGATCGCGACAACGTGCAATCCCGCGAGCGCTTCCAGCGTTCCCCGGGCGTGTAAGTACTGACCGCGATGAGAGAAGTCGAGGGGGGCGAGGAGCACTTGACCCACGGCCGCGCCGAGTTCGCCAAACGCGTTGCGCCACGCGTGCATCAAGAGTGGCTGACCAACGGCTGACACTGCTTGGAGCGTGACGGCGTCGCGTGGACGCGGCTTTGATTGGCCGACCTCGGCCCAGCCGGCGGTGATTGCGCCCGAGGTCACCACGACCACCGACCAGCCTTCGTCGCGCAGCGCCACCACGTCAGCCGCGACGCTCACCAACACGTCATAGGCCACGTTGCCGCTTTCATCAGTGACCGAGGAGGTGCCGATTTTGA
>DATCBX010000186.1:0-10249 GCA_036511635.1 Acidimicrobiales bacterium
ATCTGGGAGGATTTGCGCGAGCGTTGCCCCGTTGCGCACACCGATCGTTACGGCGGCGCGTGGTTTCCGGCCACTCACGCTGGCGTGTCAGCGATAGCGAAGGACACCGACAACTTCACGAGTCGCACGGTCATCATCGACGACGCTCGACCAACGGAAGAAGACCTACCGGCGCCGATTGGCCTCGCACCTCCTATTACGTCCGACCCACCGTTTCACCAGATCGCGCGAAAGTTGATCCTGCCGGCCTTTTCGCCCGGCGTTGTCAACGCGCTCGAACCACGCATTCGAGAACTTTGCAACAAACTGCTCGACACCGTTGAGGGCCAAGAGACCGTCAACGGTTCGATGGACTACGCACGACTCATTCCTCCGTCGGTTATTCGAGAGATGTTGGGCTTTCCCGAAGAGGACACCGAGAAGTTCATAGAGATCGTCCACCTCATCACCGAATCGGTCGACGTCTCGGCGGAAGAGCGTCTTGAGTTAACCGCTCCTTTAGAGAACTACTTTCAACAACAGGTCGATGACCACTTGGCGAATCCGCGCGACGACCTCACGACGTTTCTTCTCAACGCAGAGATCGAAGGGCAAAAACTCTCCGTCGAGCACGTGATGGGCACGATGGTCTTGATTCTCGTCGCGGGCATCGACACCACGTGGGGCGCCATTGGTGCGTCGCTCTGGCACTTGGCACGGAATCCCAAGGACCTGGCGCGCCTTGTCAACGAGCCCGATCTGATGCCGGTAGCGATTGAGGAGTTCCTGCGCTTCTACGCACCGGTCACGATGGCTCGACTCGTGAAGGCGGACATGGACTATCTCGGTTGTCCGATGAAAGAGAATGACTGGATTCTTCTCGGGTTCCCCGTCGCGAACCGTGACCCATCGGTCTTTAGCGACGCGGGCAAGTTCATTATCGACCGCGCGGAGAATCGTCACGTGGCCTTTGGTCTCGGGATTCATCGTTGCATAGGTTCGAACCTCGCGCGACTCGAGATGCGCGTGGCGATCGAGGAGTTCATTAAGCGTTACCCAAAATTCGAACTCGAGAGCAGTGACGACGTCACCTGGGCGCAGGGTCAGATACGCGGACCACGAAACCTACCCCTAAGGATCTTGAGCTAAATCATGACCATCGATAACGAAGTAAAGCCACCCGTCACCGACTTCGCCACCGACTGGGATCACACCGATCCTCGTTGGGTGAACGACCCGTACCCGATATGGGAAGAACTTCGTGCGACGTGTCCCGTCGCGCACACCGATCGCTACGGCGGCGCGTGGTTTCCCGCGACGCACGCCGGCGTGTCAGCGATTGCTAAAGACACGGAGAACTTCACGAGTCGCGCGGTCGTGATCGGCAACGGACGTCCCGACGAGGACGCCCTCCCCGCGCCGATTGGCGTCGCGCCACCGATCACGTCGGACCCGCCCTTTCACCAGATCGCGCGAAGGCTCATTCTTCCGGCCTTTGCCCCAGGTCCCATCAACGCCCTCGAGCCGCAGATTCGAGCACTGTGCAACTCGTTGCTTGACGCCGTCGAGGGCGACGAGTTCGTCAACGGATCGTTGAACTACGCACGTTTCATCCCGCCTTCAGTTATTCGCCAAATGCTCGGCTTTCCTGAAGCTGACACGGAGAAGTTCATTGAAATGGTGCACATCATCGTCGAGGCGGTCGACCTGCCACGAGAAGAGCGCATCGAGCAGTTCGTGCCGGTGGAGGAGTACTTCCGCGCGCAGATCGAAGACCACATGGAGAATCCCCGCGATGACCTCACGTCCTTTCTCTTAGACGCCGAGATCGATGGACAAAAGCTCGCCGTCGAACACGTCTTTGGCACCATTGTTTTGATCTTGGTGGCGGGTATTGACACGACGTGGGGCGCCATTGGCGCGTCACTTTGGCACTTGGCGCAGAATCCTCAGGACCTCGAGCGCCTTGTCAACGAGCCCGATCTGATGCCGGTAGCGATCGAGGAGTTCCTGCGCTTCTACGCACCGGTCACGATGGCTCGACTCGTCAAAGCCGACATGGACTACTTGGGCTGCCCAATGAAAGAGTACGACTGGATCTTGCTCGGATTCCCGGCGGCGAATCGTGACCCGGTGGTCTTTAGCGACGCGGACAAGTTCATCATCGACCGCGCGGAAAATCGCCACGTAGCGTTTGGTCTGGGTATTCACCGCTGCGCTGGATCGAACTTGGCGCGCCTTGAGATGCGCGTCGCGATTGAAGAGTTCATTAAGCGCTACCCGAAGTTCGAACTGGCTAACAAGGCTGACGTCACCTGGGCGCAGGGACAGATTCGCGGTCCGAGGAACTTACCCCTTCGAATCTTGCGTTAAGTCGTGTCAACCGAGAGCGACGTTAAGCGAGTAGTTACTGACTTCGCGACCGACTGGGATCACACTGATCCTCGTTGGGTACACGATCCCTATCCCATATGGGAAGAGCTTCGCGAGACCTGCCCCGTTGCGCACACGAATCGTTACGGCGGCGGGTGGTTTCCTACAACGCACGAGATGGTTTCAGCGATCGCGAACGATACCGATCACTTCACCAGTCATCAAGTGGTCATCATCCACAACAAGAATCCCGAGTTCGCGCCACCCGCGCCGATCGGGGGCGCGCCGCCCATCACCTCAGACCCACCCTTTCACCAGTTCGCGCGGCGGTTGATCCTGCCGGCCTTCGCGCCGGGGCCCGTGAACAAGATGGAGAGTCAGGTGCGCGCACTGTGCGCAAAGCACCTCGACGCGCTCGGCGACGCGAAAGAGTTCGACGTGGGCGCACAGTACGCGCAGTACATTTCGCCGGGCGTGATCGGCACAATGCTGGGCTTTCCCGAAAGAGACGAGGATCTCTTTCGCGAGTTCGTGCACCTCGTGCTCGACCTGGTGGATCTTCCCTCGGCCGAGCGGGCACCACTCTTTGAACCTATGGCCGACTACTTCAACGCACAGATAGAAGATCACGTTGCTAATCCGCGTGACGACTTTACGAGTTATTTGCTGAACGTGGAATTCAACGGTGAGAAGCTCTCGCGCGAACACGTGCGCGGGACCATGGTCTTAACGCTGGTCGCGGGCATTGACACGACGTGGTCAGCCATCGGCGCGGCCCTCTGGCACTTGGCGAAGAATCCCTCAGACTTAGCGAGACTGGTGGCAGAGCCCGAGCTGATGCCCGTCGCCGTTGAGGAGTTTCTCCGCTATTACGCGCCCGTGACGATGGCGCGCCTGGTCAAAGAGGACATGGATTTTTATGGCTGTGCGATGAAGAAAGACGACTGGATCCTGCTGGGCTTTCCCGCAGCCAATCGCGACCCGGAAGCCTTTGACGATGCCGACACGTTCATCATTGACCGCGCCGTCAATCGCCACGCCGCTTTTGGTCTTGGAATACATCGTTGCGCCGGATCGAATCTTGCGCGAATGGAACTTCGCGTCGCTATCGAAGAGTTCATCGCCAGGTACCCATCGTTCGAACTCGCTGATCCAGGTGCCGTGACCTGGGCCCAGGGACAAGTACGTGGACCACGAAAAATCCCCCTCCGAGTTAACGCGTAGCGCACTCGAAGAGGGATTTCCCGGGGTAGTTAAGCGCCGTAAACCAAGACGGGCTCTGGCACGACGGCCGTTGACCACTCTTGTGACGCCAATTCAGCCCTCGCGACAGTGGCGCGCTGCTCGGCACGATGTGCCCGCAGCGCGAGTGTCAGGGGGACGTAGATGACTGCGAAAACCAAGGGCACCATGAGGGCACTAATGAATAAGACGAATGACATTTGTCGCTCCTGTTGTAGTTGGCCCGAAGTGTTTCGAACGCACTAACAAAGTACGAAACGAACATAAGGTGCCCGTGAGGATTGTCTGAGGGTGTTCGCAGAATTTCGCGATCAAAGAAAGCTTCTTGAAGAAACATAAGAAGACGAATGTTGTGCGATCGTTACTGCTCGCTGCGTTTTGTGCGCACGGTGCGACGCAACCGAAGAAAACCATAAGAAAATGGAACGAATTTCTTAGAGTGTGATCCGTTTGTGAACTACAGACCGAGGTTAGGTGACTCTCTCTCCCAGAGTCTCGCCATCCACGCTTCGACCTCGTCCACTTCACGCGGAAGTGCGGCCGAGAGGACTCTCGAACCCGTTGCGGTCACGAGTACGTCGTCTTCAATGCGCACCCCAATTCCTCGGTACTCTTCGGGCACCGTGAGGTCATTGGATTGAAAGTAGAGCCCGGGTTCGACAGTGAGGACGTAGCCCTCGCGCAGTTCGCCCTTGTAGTACATCTCGGTCCTCGCCTGCGCGCAGTCGTGCACGTCGAGGCCCAGCATGTGGCTCGTGCCATGCAGGGTGTAACGGCGATAGAGCTGACGATCCTTGCGAAGTGCCATCGCGGGCTCTTCCTTCAAGATGCCGAGCTCGTAGAGACCTTCGGCGAGAACGTTCATCGCGGCGTCGTGGGGTGCGTAAAACTGCGCGCCCGGTCGAACCGCCTCGATGCCGGCTGACTGCGCGGCGAGGACAAGTTCGTAGACGCGACGTTGCGCGGGTGAGTACGTGCCATTGATCGGCATCGTTCTCGTGACGTCGGCGGTATAGAGGTTGTGACACTCAACGCCCGCGTCGAGTAACAACAAATCGCCGCGTCGCACGACGCCATTGTTGCGCGTCCAGTGCAGCGTCGTCGCGTGTGAACCACTGGCCGCGATGGTGTCGTAGCCCACGTCATTTCCTTCAACGCGCGCGCGCAGATTGAAGATGCCTTCGATGACTCGCTCGCCTCGACCTTCAGCAGCCGGAAGTGCCCGAACGACGTCTTCGAAACCTTTGACGGTGTAGTCAATTGCCACTTGAAGCTGCGCGATCTCGAAGTCGTCCTTCGTGAGACGTAGTTCACTGAGCATCGTGGCGAGTTCGTCGTCGTCCGATGATTCTTCATTCAGCGCGTCGACACTCGCGTCAAAACCGCGCAGCGTCACGACGTGGGTGGCGCCTAAGGAAGCGAGATCCTTTTCGAGTCGCTCCAGCGGTGCGGTGTCGATGACGTAGAAGGCGGCCGCCTCGTCAACCCCGCGCCGCGGACCGACCCATAGTTCGCCGTACTGCGCGTTGGAGAAGAACTCGTGAGTGTGAAAATCGCGACGATGCGGGACGTAGAGCGTCGACGTTGATCCAGAGGCGGTCGGTGTTATTACCAACACCGCGTCGGGTTCGTCGCATCCGGTGAGATAAAAGAAGTCGGTGCCCGCGCGAAAGCGGTAGTCGGTGTCGTTGGCCCGCGTTTTATAGTTCCCGGTCGGCACGATGAGTGTCTTGCCGGGGAAACGTGCGCCAATCTCGTGGCGGCGCTTCTCGGTGAACGAAGCACTTGGATGGACCTCACGAGCGGGATCTGACGGAGCCCAGTTCGAGGTCATGAGATCGTGAAAGACGCGCGGACTCGGCGGGCGGTGCGGCCCTTCCCACACCCAATGTTCGGAAATTGGGTTCTCTTCAGAGACGTCTGGTTCTGGTATTTCGTCTTCTTCGCTCACGCCGCCAGATTACTCCCACCCTCCCTATAGTCATCTAATGGACATCACACTTCGTCGCGAAGGCCCGGTTGCGATCCTCACCTGGAACGATGGGGAGAATCGGATAAATACCGACTCCCTCGAACGCCTGAACGCACTTCTCGATGAACTTGAAGCCACGACGGGACCGCTATCGGTCGTGCTGACGGGCGTTGGAAAGTTCTTCTCTAATGGACTCGACCTCGAACGCTTTGGCTCGAACCCGGCAGAGTTCTCAGCGACGTTAGAAGAACTTGAGCGCACGATAGGTCGCCTCTTCGTGTTTCCGGCGTACACCGTGGCGGCACTGAATGGTCACACGTTCGCTGGTGGGGCGTTGCTGTCGTGTTCCTTTGACTATCGCGTGATGAGAGAGGACCGGGGCTACTGGTGCATGAACGAGGCCGAGATAGGTCTGGCCCTCGATTACAAGCTCTGGTCAATCATTAGTCACCGACTTCCCAAAGCAACGGCCACCGTCGCGGCGACGACCGCAAAGAGATTTAACGGTGCGGACGCACTCGAGGCTGGCATCGTCGAGGCGATCGCGAGCGAGGATGACGTAGTGCGCCACGCAATAGAAGTAGCGGAACGCTACGCGACACTTGACCGAACGACGCTGCGTAGGCACAAGCTCTTGGCCCACGGTGAGGAATCCGTGATCCTGGGCTTTACAAAGTAGGGAACCGTGACCAAGCAGATTGACGCGTCGTCGCTTGAGGGTTTTCGTCAAGATTCTTTCGTCGCGACCTCGAAGAAGACCCACGACGTCTACCGCATTGGTTCGGGCCCGGCGGTCATCGTCATCCACGAGATTCCTGGCCTCACGCCGCTCGTCGCAGCGTTCGGAAGAAAAGTTGCTGAGCGTGGCATGACGGCCGTGTTGCCTGACCTCTTTGGCACGCCGGGGCGAATTCCCTCAACCGGCTACCTCTTGGGTTCCGTTGCGAAGGCGTGCATCAGCCGTGAGTTCACGACGCTCGCGATCAACAAGACGAGTCCCATAACGAAATTTCTTCGCGAACTCGCGGCCCATGAACACAAGATCTGTGGTGGACCGGGTGTAGGTGCCGTGGGGATGTGTTTGACCGGTGGCTTTTCGCTCGCCATGAGCGTGGACGAAGTAGTCGTCGCGCCCGTCATGAGCCAACCCGGACTTCCTGCACCACTCGGCGCTAAGCGAAAAGCAGCCCTTGGTATCTCCGACGACGATCTCGCCAAAATTAAGCGTCGCAGCGACGCCGGGCTCTGTGTGATGGGTCTTCGCTTTAGCGGCGACCCCGGATCACCGCCCGAAAGATTCGCGACGCTACGTCACGAACTCGGGAGCAACTTCATTGGCGTTGAGATCGATTCGTCCGAAGGTAATCCTTGGGGATACCGCAAAGGTGCGCACTCGGTGCTGACCGAGGACTACTCGGATACTGAAGGTTCACCCACGCGTCGAGCCCTGGACGACGTGCTGTCGTTTCTGGAGAGTCGTCTCGGCGTCGCTCAACAAAATTGACGGAACTGATCGCAGCGCTGCGATCAGTTACTTACGAGTCGCTCGATCGACGAGGCGCCATGAAGAAGGTAACGCGACGCCAGCGATGCCCGCCTTAATCAGTTCACCCCAGACAAATGGTGTCAAACCACCCGCGATGGCTGCTGAAGGGGAAAGGTGGATGGAGTACTTAAGCCACGTGACGCCGAAGATGAAGATGATGACGTCGCCAACGGCCATGGAAATCAATGCCCGCGTAAGGGTGCGATCTTCTCCTCGAGAAGCCAACCATCCGAGTACCGCGCCCGCGACGACGAAGCCGATGAGATAGCCGAACGTTGCGACAGGGTAACCACTTGCGTGGTCAGCGAACCAAGGAACGCCAGCAAGACCCGCGACCATATAGAGCCCCAGGGCAGCAAAGGCGCGGCGCCACCCGAGAGCGGTACCCACGAGCATCACGCCAAGCGTCTGGCCAGTTATTGGTACTGGCGTGAACGAGAGCTTGATGGCTATTTGTGCAAGAGCACCAACGAGCGCGGCTGATCCAACGATGAGAGCTAGCTCGACGAGGTACGACCGCGGGACGACGTCGGCTAATACTCGTTGGCGCGGACGAAAGATTTCGATGGTTGACACGTAGAGCTCCTTGTCGATTCGTTATGGTCACATTACGCCAACGAAGGAGGCAACTCGTGCGTCGAACGGTACTAGCGAGTAACTAAATCCAACCTTGATCGCGCGCGATCTGCTCTACGTCGCCAATGCGCATACCCGTTCGGTGCTGCAGCGTGCGAATGAGTCCGCCGGCCTCATAGAGCGATTCGTGGGTTCCGGTGTCCAACCACGTTGTCGCGCGCGAAAGTATCTCGGCGCGGAGTTCGCCGCGTTCGAGGTACGCGTTGTTGAGCGCGGTGATCTCGAGTTCGCCACGAGCACTGGGCTTGAGTTGGCGCGCGAAGTCCGACGCGCGTTCGTCATAGAAGTAAATACCCGGCACGGCGTAATTGCTCTTAGGCACGGCGGGTTTCTCTTCGATCGAAAGTACCTTGCCCGAGTCGTCGAACTCAACGACGCCGTAGGCCGAGGGGTCAACGACTTGGTAGGCAAAGATGAGCGCCCCGTCGACCTTGGTGTTCCGCTGGAGGTGCGTGCCAAGTCCAGGACCGTAAAAGAGATTGTCGCCCAAGATGAGTGCGCACTTATCCCCGTCGAGGAACTTCTCACCCAAGATCAGTGCTTCGGCGAGACCGTTGGGCGCGTCTTGGATGACGTAGGAGATATTCACTCCTAGTTGAGATCCGTCACCGAGCAATCGCGTAAAGGCGTCTTGGTCGTGGGGTGTCGTAATGAGAAGAATTTCACGAAGTCCACTCAGCATTAGCGTGCTCAATGGATAAAAAATCATTGGCTTGTCGTATATGGGCAGTAGCTGTTTTGAGACCGCGCGAGTGATGGGGTGGAGGCGCGTTCCCGTGCCGCCAGCAAGAATGATTCCCTTCACTCCATTAGTATAGAAGTCCACTAACCCCTTTTCTAAAGGCCGAGGTTCTGCGATGCGCGTAGTAATTACAGGGGCCGCCGGGTTCATTGGCTCACGATTAAGTGAACTGTTCGTTGAGAACGCTGAGCGTCTCGGTTACGACGAGGTCGTGCTTCTCGACGCGTTGACGTACTCGGGTCGCCTCGAAAACCTTGACGAGGTTCGTCAAGATCCGCGCGTTCGATTCGTCAAGGGTTCCATCACGGATCCTTTGGTTACTGAAGAAGTACTTCGCGGTGCGCACGCGGTGCTCCACCTCGCCGCGGAGAGTCACGTCGATCGCTCGATCACCGGCGCGCGTCTCTTCTTTGAGACGAATGTCATGGGTACACAACAACTGCTCGAAAGTGCGCGCGTCGCTGGCGTCGAGCGATTTGTGCACGTCTCGACTGACGAAGTGTACGGATCAATTGAGGAAGGCACGTGGCCCGAAGACCATATCCTCGAACCCAACTCGCCGTACTCCTCGAGCAAGGCGGGCTCTGACTTAGCGGCGTTGGCGTATCACCGCACGTACGGCATGAACGTGATGGTGACGCGCTGCTCGAACAACTACGGTCCTCGACAGTTTCCTGAGAAGTTAATTCCACTCTTCGTGACGAATCTCTTTGACGGGATCAAGGTGCCGTTGATGGGTGACGGTCAAAACGTTCGCGACTGGCTCTTCGTCGACGACCACTGTCGGGGGATCCTTAGCGTCCTCGAAGGCGGTCGCGCGGGCGAGATCTACAACATCGGCGGCGGAAGAGAACTGAAGAACATAGAGATCACGGGCATGCTCTTGGACCTCTGTGGAGCGGACGAGTCGATGATCGAACCCGTGGCCGATCGACTCGGACATGATCGTCGCTACAGCGTGGACTGGACGAAGCTTCACGACGAACTTGGCTACCAGCCAGAGACTCACTTTGAAGAGGGCCTGGCGCGCACCGTGAAGTGGTATCGCGAGAATGAGTCGTGGTGGCGACCGCTGAAAGAGAAGACGCCATGAAACTAACTGAACTCGCCATCCCGGGGCTCTACCAAGTTGAGTCACCAGTGTGGAGCGATAGTCGTGGCTACTTTCGCGAGTGGTACAAAGAAGGCGATTTCGCGCAGAGCGGTGTGGACTTTGCTGTTCAACAGGGAAGCCTTTCGATGTCCAAGCGGGGCGTCATACGAGGTCTCCACTACTCGCTCGCGCCCGAGGGACAGGCCAAGCTCGTCACCTGTATGTTCGGCGAGCTTGATGACGTGATTGTTGACATTCGCGTCGGCTCGCCGACGTACGGGCAGGTGGAGATGGTTCACCTTTCATGTGACGAGGAGCGCTCGGTGCTGCTGCCCGCTGGCGTGGCACACGGAATATGTGTCACGAGTGAGCTCGCGGTTCTCTCGTATCTCTTGTCGTCACCCTTTAACGCGCCTATGGAGCTTGAGATAAATCCCTTCGACGAGGAGATCAAGGTACCGTGGGCACTCAGGTGCAACGCCATCGTCAGTGACAAAGACAAGGCTGCACCCTCGCTCGCGCAGCGCCTCGCGGCCAGTGAACTACCTATCTATCTCACTCCTCATCATTAGGTGCGCTTGACGCTTCGTTGCTAGCGTTAGACAGGTGAGTACCGCCCCGTTACGACTTGTCAGCGCTGACGAACGAGGGGTTCAACTTCCGAGC
>DATCBX010000187.1:0-2930 GCA_036511635.1 Acidimicrobiales bacterium
AGATTCTCGACGACAACGTTCGCGCGGTTCTCTGTCCCGACAAAATTAACAGCGATCAGTGGCTCGAGGTGCATCAAACCGCGCATGAGGTGGGACTTCGCTCGAACATCACGATCATGTTCGGCGCGGTTGAAGCGCCGGAGAGTTGGGCTACGCATTTATTGCGAACCCGCGACCTTCAAAAGGTAACGGGTGGATTCACGGAGTTTGTTCCTCTCCCCTTCGTGCATATGGCCACCCCGCTCTTCTTGAAGGGTCGTTCACGAAAGGGTCCAACCTTTCGCGAGGCCGTATTGATGCATGCGGTCGCACGACTTCACTACGCAACGTTGATTGACAACATCCAAGTCAGCTGGGTCAAGATGGGCGTCGAGGGCTCAAGAAGAATTCTTCAGGCCGGAGCCAACGACCTCGGCGGAACGCTGATGGATGAAAATATCTCCCGCGCCGCGGGCGCTACTCACGGTCAAGAAATGGACGTTTCGTCACTTCAACGTCTTGTCGAGCCACTCGGACGACCCCTGCATCAACGCAGCACGCTCTATCAGACGTTGTAGTCGTGACTTCGCTCATTGATTCTTTACTCGAGGAGATTGCTCACGACACGGCGATGTCGCCTGAGCGACGAGAGCTCCTTCGTGATCTCCTTACGCGGGTCGTTGCAGTGGCGGACCTCGACGCCGAGACGAAGGATCTTCGAGTCGCGGTGACCGCGATCGACGAACTTCTGGGAGCCTTTGTGCTCTTTGACAAATGGCGCGATCGCCCGAAGCTCACCGTCTTTGGTTCTGCGCGCACTCAACCCGATAACCCTCTTTACAAGTTGGCCATGGAGTTCTCCCACGCCATGACCGAGCGTGGATGGATCACGATCACTGGTGCGGGTCCGGGCATTATGGAAGCGTCCGCGAAGGGTGCGGGCAAGGAACACACTCTCGGTGTGAACATTGAATTGCCCTTTGAGCAGATGGCGAACGACTTCATCAACGTCGACACAAACCTTGTGACGATGAAGTATTTCTTTACTCGTAAAGTGGCTCTTACTAGGCCTTCGATGGCCTTTGTGGTGCTACCGGGGGGCTTTGGCACCATGGATGAACTCTTCGAAGTCATCACGCTCATGCACACCGGAAAAACTACGCCCGCGCCAATTGTGTTACTCGACGAACCCGGAGGAACATTCTGGAAGAAGTGGATAACGTTCGTTGAAGACGCCGTCGTGGCCGACGACTATATCGGCAGCGCCGACACCTGTCTCGTGCGGCTAACGACCTCAATTACCGAGTCCATCGAAGAGATTGAGCGCTTCTATTCGAACTATCAGAGTTTCACTATTGAAGGTGACCGCGCCGCCATTTCACTGCGACACACGCCTACCCCAGAACAGATAACCAGTCTTGCGTCCGTGGTGGCAAAGTTCGGCGAAGAACGCGGATATCTATTGGAAAACGATCACACGATCTCGTTTAGCTTTGACGGACGGAATTACGTCAATTTGCGCCTCGTTATTGATGAAGTCAACAGTTGGGTGAACTAATCGAGGCGTCCGTTTCGGTGCCGGAACATCGTCCTGTAATGCTCACGACTGCTCTCCACTCGTTTCTCAAAGTCGTACTCCGTCCCTCGTGAGAAGCGCTGAAGATTGAACCCTACTTTTCGGACTATGAGCCGCTATTCAAGCCAGGAAAGCCCGGGTTGTTGTTGATGGCGAATCTTGCAGTGGCCCAGCCATCTAGGCAGCCCCTTATCCAAAGTGTCGGGTTATAACTTGAGGGAACGTTCGATGATTTGCACAGCACTGACTCAGCGGTGGCGTTCGAGTAGTTCGCGGAGGCGTAGTTGTTCCCGTCTACGTAGGACAGTGAACTTGTGTTCACGCCGTTGCCCCCAGTGAAGACCGCCGCCCAAAAGATGATGGCGATTATGAGCCCAGTGACGCCAATGATGATTCCCGCTCTCGCCACGCTTGTGCCACCCTTTGCGTTAGTGGACTTCTTGATTTTCTTTTGACTAATGATGCCCAAGACGATTGCGACGATTGAGCCGATTCCACCAATCCACACGATGGCGAGCGCCAGTGACGCGATTGCCATGCCGTGCGTTTTTCGTTGTCCGTGGGGAACCTGGTACGCCGAGGGCGGGGGGAAAAGTAGTGCAGGAGGGGTAGGCAGATTGGTCATCGACCGAATCCCTTGTCTAGTCGGAGGCACTACTAAAAAGTTAGTTGGGCTACTGAATGTTTGCTGCAACCTAACAAGTGAAGACTATTCCCCGTCGAGCCAACAATGTACGCACAACCACGTGACCGGCAATCAAATACTCTCTAATCGAAAGCATTTTGAGAAGATCTGCCTCTCCGAGACGGATACACCCTTTCAGCTAGTCGTTGTCGTCAGTATCGCTGCGACGTAAGAGTTGTTCGGCCTTTTGAAGACTACGCCGAACTTTAGAAAGTTGACGTTCGAGTTCTTTCGCGCTTTCGGCGCCATCACCTCGTAGCTGCGCACGAACTGCGTCAAAGATGGCGTCGGCCACGCGTTGTTCGACTGCCGCGACGTCATCGGCCAGACCCTCAAATGATGCCACTAGTCAACGACCACGACGTCGAGCGCGTTCTCGGCGTACTGCGCTCGAAGCACTTTCTTGTCAAACTTGCCGACGCTCGTTTTTGGCACGCTCTCGATGAAGGCCCAACGTTCGGGCAGCCACCATTTCGCTACGCGCTCGGAGAGAAATTCTTTGAGTTCTTGCGCGCTCGCGCTGGCGTCGGGGCGTAACACCACGCAGCACAGCGGTCGTTCTTGCCACTTTTCGTCGGGGACAGCGATCACCGCGGCCTCAAAGACGGCCGGATGGGCCATGACCGTCGATTCGAGGTCCACTGAACTGATCCACTCTCCACCCGACTTGATGACGTCTTTCGTCCGGTC
>DATCBX010000188.1:0-15347 GCA_036511635.1 Acidimicrobiales bacterium
ACAACGAGCCATTTAAAACCAAGATTGTCCGTTGTCAACGTGACCTTGTTCGTCGCTTCGTCAAAGTCGAGCAACTCTTTGATGTCGTCGTCGGTCGTCATCGTACTTTCACCGCTGCCCGATTTGAAGCACAGGCCGGCCTGACCGGAACTCACGAGATCGAGTTCGCTTTGCAGCGTCAGCGCTGCGGTGGGTAAAGCAAAGAGATTGTCGAGATTGGGCGCGACTTGTTTTGTCCGCCCAAAGAGTGAGTCGCGAAGACCCACTAGCCGTTGAGTTCTTTTTCGAGCTTGCTCAACTGATCGAGTCGCTTCTCGAGTGAGGGGTGCGTTGAAAAGAGCGTGGCCGCCGTGCCACCGGCAAGGGCCGGAGCGAAGAAGAAAGCGTTCATGCCCTCGGTCTTGCGAAGGTCGGTCCTAGGGATCTTTCCAATGTCGCCAGTGATGTGGACAAGCGCGCTCGCGAGCACGCTGGGCTTACCGATCAAGATTGCGCCCGAACGATCGGCTGCGAGCTCTCGGTAGCGCGAGAGCGTCATGGTCAAAAGGTAGGCAACGACGTAGATGAGAATCGACGCGAGCATCGTGACCATTTCCAAGAGCACCATGTTTTGATCACCGCGGCCGTTGCTACGGCCACCGCCACCGAACATCGCACCGAACATGGCAATACGACTCACCAGTCCCGCCAAGAGACCAACGCCCGACGCAATGGTCATAATCGCTACGTCGCGGTGCGCGACATGACTGAGCTCGTGAGCGAGTACGGCTTCGAGTTCTTCGTCACTCAAACGGTTCATGAGGCCACGCGTCGCGCAAATGACGGCGTGGTTGGGGTTACGTCCGGTAGCGAACGCGTTGGGCATATCTAACTCGGAGACGCCCACGCGAGGCTTCTTCATGTCAGCCAGCAGGCAGAGTCGATCGACAATTTCGTGGAGTTTGGGTTCTTGAGCCGGCGTGACTTCGTGTGCCTGCATGGAGTACATCGCGATTTTGTCCGAAAAGTAGTACTGGGAGAAGATCAACGCCCCCGCGATGACGATGACGAGCACCGTCGAGACACCCAGGCTCAACATCACAGAGACGATGATCGCGTAGAGCGCCACGAGCGCGAGACCCGTGATGAACATTCGTACGTTTAACTTGTGATCGGTTTCAATCTTGGTTTTCGCCACGACTAGTTTCCTTCGGTGGTAGACGTCGCGGCGTCGCCCGTACTTGATGGCAGTTCGTTCGCCCCGGAGGCGATTTGACTCTTGAGTGCCGCGAGTTGCGCGTCGATGTCCCCAGTCGACGATGCTTTGTCAAGCTGCGCTTGAATGTCGTCGTTGTTGCTCGTCAGGTCAGTTAGCGCCCCAGAGGCCAGCAGTTCGTCCAAGGCACCACTGCGCGCCTGCATCTCAGCGACTTTGTCCTGAGCGCGCTGCATGGCGGCTCCAGCGTCACCCATGGAAGTCGAAATACCACTAATGGCTTCGTTGACGTGAGCGGAAGCCTCGGCGGCGGTGTAGGTGGCCTTGATGGTCTCCTTCTTCGTTCGAAAGGCCTCGACCTCGCTCTGGAGCTTGGTAGCGGTGTCCTCGAGTTTTTGCTGTTGTTCAGCAATGGAGGCGTGCTGGGTGTCGAGGTCTTTGAGCTGTGAGGTAATGGCCTCGCGTCGGGTCAGCGCCTCACGAGCGAGGGGCTCATTGCCCTGGGCGAGGGCTGTTTTGGCCTGGTCGCCGAGCTTGTCGCCTTGATTCTTCAACTGTTCGGCTTGAATTTCCACGCGCTTGCGCGCGGTGGCGACGTCGGCAACGGCACGCTTGACCTTGGTTAGATTTTCCAACTGCTGTTGGTAGGAAAGGTCCAGTGTCTGTCGAGGATCTTCAGCCTTATTTAAGGCGTCATTCGCCTTCGCCTGAAAAATCGTTTGAACACGCTTCATAATGCCCACAAGGGCCTCCTTTTGTTACGTGTCCAGACTAGAGCGAACCGACAGCGCCAAGGTCAACACTTATCGGCAGAAAGCGCGCTGCCGCCCTAATTTCTTGGTAAATCCTTGTCTTGAGTCGTGGCTTGTGCGGCGAGTTCTTGGCGATATAACTCAAGTTCTGCTCCAAGCGCGTCACTTGACGTCGCCAGTATTCGAATCGCTAATAGTCCCGCGTTCGTCGCGCCATTGATAGTCACGGTCGCTACTGGTACGCCACGGGGCATTTGGACAATGGAGAGCAGCGAGTCGAGTCCGTCAAGACGCGCCAGCGCCACGGGAACACCAATGACCGGCAACGTCGTGACGGCGGCCAACATTCCAGGTAAGTGCGCGGCGCCACCGGCGCCCGCGATCAGAACTTTGAGTCCGCGCTCGCGCGAAGTTTTGCCGTACTCAATCATCGCCTCGGGAGTGCGGTGCGCGGAAACGACGTGTAACTCGTGTTCGACGTCAAAGCGAGCCAGGATCGTCGCCGCGTCGCTCATTACCTCGAGGTCCGATGAGGAACCCATGACGATGCCCACTACTGGTTTCACTACGCCTCCTGGGTCATCGTGCCGTACGCGCGGGCACTCGTCCATGCTCTCACGTGCGGGTCCGTAGCTTCGTCACCGAGGGCCGTCACGTGACCAAGTTTGCGCCCGGGTCGCCACGATTTGCCGTAGTCGTGGACGTACGTGTCCGACACCCCGCGCGCCGCGTCAAGTGATCCGCGTTCCTTCGCCCCCACGACGTTCACCATGACGGCGTGTGTTCGAAGAGGCGTGACCGCTCCGAGCGACTGGCCACTCACCGCGCGTAGGTGTTGCGCGAACTGACTCGTCGTCGCGCCTTCGATGGTCCAGTGGCCGGTGTTGTGGGGACGAAGGGCCACTTCGTTAACGATGAGACCTCGCGAGGTGACGAAGTACTCAATGGCCATAATGCCCACACCTTTCACGAGATCGGCGACTTTTTGGCTCAGTTCTTGGCCGTACTTTTTGGTCGCGTCGTCGAGGTCACTAGGGAAGCGAACTTCTACGCACATGCCGTCGTGCTGGAGCGTGTCAACGACCGGGTAAAAAACGAGAGATCCATCAGCGTCTCGCGCGACGAGTTGCGCCACTTCACCTTCTAACTCAAGACGCTCTTCAACAACAACGTCACCGGACTTGCTCATCTCATCAATCAGGGCGAGCGTCTCGGCGGGTGAGGAGGGGAAGCCAACGCCTCGCCCGTCGTAGCCACCGCGCGACACCTTCACTACCGGCAGCGTGCCTAGTTCGTCGAGGAACTCGCGCAGCCGTGGGTCCCTCGACGAGTTCACGACGAGAAAGCGCGGGACCGGAATGTTGGCGTCACGAAAGGCGTGACGTTGATAGCCCTTGTCGACGGCGAAACGCAGCGCCGCGCTGCTCGGTCGAAGGAGAAAGCCTTCACCTTCGAGTTCTTCAAGGAGTGCCAAGTCAACGAGTTCATGGTCAAAGGTGATGACGTCGACGTTTTCGGCGAGTGAACGAAGAGCGACGGCGTCATCAGGTGAGCCGAGAACGAAGTCGAACGTCGTCGAGATGGCCGAGTCTTCAGGTGAGGTAGCGAGCACGCTGACGATGACGTTCGCTTCGTTGGAGGCTTCGCCCATCATCCGGGCGAGCTGTCCGGCGCCCACGACACCCACTCGGGTCAAGACAGTAGGTTTGTTGGCGTTCGACACGAACGAAACGCTAGTGGTCTTGGGGGGCATTAAATATGCGCATTGCTATTGGACTCGACGCCGACGGGCCGATCGATAAGACGCTGGAGCGAGCCCACCGGCTCCACGATCGGGGCTTTCGCAGCCTCTGGTCATCGCAGATCTTTGGCCCCGACACGCTGACGGTGCTCGCGATTGTCGGTCGTGAACTGCCGGACCTTGACCTCGGCACGTCGGTCATACCGATTCAGCCTCGTCACCCTTCGATGTTGGCGGCACAAGCGCGCACCGTACAAGACGCCATTGGTGGCCATCTTTCGCTCGGTGTCGGTCTCTCGCACCAAGTGGTGGTGGAGGGGCTCTGGGGCATTTCATTCGACAAGCCCGGCACGTACATGAGTGAGTACATTGACGCTCTCGCGCCAATGTTGCGCGGCGAAACCGTGAACGTCCAAGGTGAGCGCGTGAAGGCCGTCACGATGAGCGCCCTCGGCCCTAAAGAAGTGACGACACCAAGCCTGCTGATCGCGGCCTTAGGTCCAAAGATGCTCGAAATCGCCGGGTCTCGAACCGACGGCACCGTGTTGTGGATGACCGGCCCCAAGACCATTGCCGAGCACATCTCGCCAACGATTCGAGCGGCGGCGGAAAAAGCCGGTCGCCCCGCGCCTCGCGTGGTGTGCTCACTGCCAATCGCGGTGACGTCTGATCTCGCGGGCGCGCGCGAACGTCTCAACAAGGACTACGCGGTGTACGGCACGTTACCCAGTTACGCGGCGATGATCGAACGCGAAGGCGCGTCGTCGCCCGCGGACGTGAGCCTCCTCGGATCAAAGCAGCAAGTTCTCGAACAGCTCCACGGACTGGCACAGGCTGGGGTTACCGAGTTTTCTGGGGCACCGTCTGGTACCAGTGATGAGCGCGAGGGCGCTCTCGAGGTGCTGCTCGACTATCAGAGGTCCGCGTAGGTCGAACCATCACGTTTATTCATTCGCGCATCATTAAAGTGGATTGAAACGAGGTGAAATTACTATGACGGTTGCCGCCGCTCTACTATCCATTGCGCTGTTCTTGGCCTTCGCGTCAGCCGGTGCTCAGAAACTGTCCTTCAACCCCGCTATGAGTAGGGCCGCGGATCACATGGGATTTTCCAAGCGCGGCTATCAGCGCATTGGCGCCCTTGAACTACTCGGTGGACTCGCGTTGCTCATTGGCTGTGTGGCCCGTGGCTCGTCGTTCTTAGCGATACTTAACGAGGTCACCGCAGGATGCTTCGTAGTTCTAATGGCGCTCGCGGTGGTGTTTCACCTTCGTAAAGGCGACGCCATCAAATACTTCGCGCCGGCGGCAGTTCTCGCGATTCTCTCGTTGCTCGAGTTGATCTTTCGTCTGTCCAACTAGGACTAATACGGCACACGGGTGTGCTTGAACTCATTGAGTGCGCTCTGAGTGCTCATCAAGTTGACAAGTGACGTAATCAACGTCACGGACTCCTGGGCGTTTTCCGTTGGCGTTTCCATGTAGCGAACGAACGTGGCGTCCTCGCCCACGATGAAGGTGGGCACACCGAAGGCCTCGTAACGCTCGAACTCCGTGAAGCTCTCGCCAATGACTTTGTGAGGGCGCCGAGATGCGACGTCGTCAAAGACGAGTTCAAGATTCACGTCAGTCGACTGCAGCACACCTTCAATCTCATTTTGTGTCACCAGTCGGACGCCTCGTTCGTGGCGGGCACGAAAGAGTGCCTCGTGCGCGGCGAGAAAGTGCTCGGGCTGAAGGTCGCGGATCGACGTGCTGACCGCGAGTGCCAACATCTCTTCGTCGCGAGCCGGGTCGTCCCATACGTCGGGCGCGCCACTGGCTTTGTAGCCCTGGCTCATGGTCCACGGCACGAACGTGACGTCGAAGTCGGCGCCTGCGTTGAGCGCGGCGACGACGTGAAGGTGGATGTTTTTCGCAAAAGGACAGCGATAGTCGTAGGAAAGTTGAAATGAAAGCACGAAGAGAGCCTAGGAACTAGCGAACGGGAACGGGCACACCCTGGCTGCGGCAGAGGTCTTTAAAGGAGCAGAAACGACAGGCGTTCGATGAAGGAGTCGCGGGAAAGTCGCCGTCGTCGTAGTAACGATTGATTTTCGTCCACGCGCCGGCCGCGGCGTTCGCGCGAGCTTTGACGACGACGTCGGTGACGTTGCGCTCAATGGACTGACCGTGGGCGACGTACATCAGACGAATCGTCGAGGGCCGTTCGCCCAACTTGGCCTCACAAAGCGCAGCGTAGAGTTCGGTGTTGGCAAACGTGCTGGAGTCGTAATTACGGTTCGGAAGTGCACCGGTTTTGTAGTCAACGATCGTGAGCGAGCCATCAGCGTCGCGGTCTAAGCGGTCGAGAATCCCATAGAGCGGTGCCCCGTTGACTTCAACGCCGAGACGAAGTTCAACGCCCTCGCTCGTCACGGTGCTCGGATCTTCCATCTCGAAGTAGCGCACGATGATGGCTTCGGTCTCACTCAGCATCTTGGCCAACAGTGCGTCATCGAGTCCAATGTCGAGGCGAACGTCCTCGGTGAGAATCTCAGTTTTGGCCGGCTCGACGAAATCGCGCGCTCTGGCGATTGTGCGTTCGCTGTTTTCTAAGAGAAAGAGTTGCTCAAAGACGAAGTGCACGAATCGACCCTTGGCGCTGGCGTAGCTCGCGGGCTGGGGGAGCCTTTCAACTGACGCGTGCTGATAGCGACGTGGACAGGCCTGAAAGTCCGAGAGTCGCGACGGTGAGAGTGACTTGGGTAGTGGTTGCTCGAAGGCCATGGTTGCACGCTAGGTCAGCACTGTGACGTACAAACCGAACCCACTAGGTAACAATGGAAGTATGCGCCGCGAATCCCTCGTCACTCGCCACGGGCAAATTGTGCGCACCAAGGCGTGGCACGGCGTTCGAGCCGGCGACTTCGTGGTCGTCAATGGTCAAAAAGAGCGACGCCAACAGTGGACCTTTGTCGCGCACGTTCTCAACGAAGCAACGGGCGATGAATGGATTGAGGTGCGGGGAGGACGAGTCGGTGAAATGAAAGGACGATCGTTTCGTCCAGAGATGATTTTTCCTATGGGCTCGCGAAAGGGCGCGCGCGTCGTCGGTCTTTCCTTGGCTACGGCTCCACAGCTGGCGCTGGATTAACCCGCGGCGCGTCTATTTCATTTATTCGTTTTGACGCCAGAATGTACAGCCCAGGGATAACGCAGATGAGGCTACTGACGACGAAGTACGTGCGAATGCCCATCAGGTTCGCCAGCACGCCGGCCACGACAACGCCAATCGGTGTAATGCCGAGCGAGACAAACCAGTCAACAGAACTTGCTCGACCTAAGAGCTCGCGAGGAATTTCACTTTGCATCATGGACTCCCAAATGACGTTGCCAAGGATAATCATTGGCGAGGTAACAATCGGAAAGATGATGACTTCCCAAAAGTTCGTCGCGATGCTAATGATGAGCGCGGACAAGGTGCCAATCGACCAGTAGATCCACGTCACGCGCACGCGACGTTTGGGTGAGGGAAGGTTCGCTGCAATAAGAGCACCAATGGCGCCTGACGCGCCCGAGGCCGCGAGCAGAAAGCCAACGTAGAACTGTCGAACGTGCAACGTGTGCAACAAAAAGAACGGGAGCAATACGAACATCGGGGTAAAGAGGAACCCGTTGACGAGGGTTACACCTAAAAGCGTGGTCCAGAGCCATCTCGTTTTGCGGACGTAGCGAATGCCTTCTTTAATGTCATCGAGCATCGACTGTGATCCATCGCGATTTGGTTTTGGCGTTGGTTGCATCAGAGCCAACGCCAGAAAACTCACCACGAACGTCGCGCTGTCGACGCCGATCGCCCAACTCGTACTAAAGGCCGCGATAAAACCTCCAACGGCGGGACCGATCATGCCACCCATCAAGTTGTTCGACAGAGGTCGGATTGCGTTCATCGCCGGCAACAAGTCCTCGGGCACGATTTCTGGCGTTAAGGCCGAGATCGCCGGAAGAAAGAACGCGTCGAAAGCGCCAAAGAGAACGCCAAACAAGAGCAACTCCCAGAATCGCAAGAGGCCGGTGGCGATCATTATCACCAGAGCAGCGCTGAGCACTGCGCGGGCGCCGTCAGAAATGAGGAGCAAAATGCGACGTGAGAAACGATCGACTATCGCGCCGCCGAGCAGAAGCAACATCACGACCGGCGCCATGCGCGCCGCGGCGAACCACGCCAGCTTGGTCAGGCTGCCCGTTGTGTCGTAGACCAGCAACGTAAGCGCAACGAGCGCCACGCCGTCGCCGAAGTTAGAGATCGTTTGTCCCGACACCAAAAGCGCTGGTTCACGGTGCTTAAACAGCTCTACAAGAGCGAGCTTCTTCCGCATCTTTCTACAGTAGGCGAGGTGTCCGCGAAGTTCGCGGAACGACGCGCGGCTCGACGGCGAGCGCTAACTCTTCGATGCCAACGATGTCAGCAGTGATTTTTTTGACGACGTTGGCGTGACGCGATCGATCACGACGTTGTCGCACCCCACCCATGACGCGGCGTCGCGTATCGCGAGCGCGATTGCGTCGACGTCAGACGAAGCGTTGACGACGACGTGACGGGCGTGCAGTGTGTCGCCGATCCTCTTCGGATCAACGAGGCCGACGAGTTGATCGTTAGCAAGGACGGGCATAGCGAAGTAACCAACGACGCGCTTGAACGCTGGAACGTAGGCCTCAAGTCGGTAGGTGGTTTGAAAGAGTCGCTCGAGCCTCGCTCGGTCCCATAACAGTGGGTCAAAGGGCGAGAGAAGGACGGTTCGACCACGTAGTCCCGGACGCAGTCCTCGTTCTGCATGCTCGGAGAGGTACGCGACGTCGCGCCAACCTTCGACGTGCACTTCGCGCGGAGGCAGTGCTTTCAACGCCGCGCGCACCGCGTTGATGTGCATACCGTGATACGCCGCAAGATCGACCGCCGTCGCCACACCCATCGCCCGTAGCCCAGAGTCGACGAGCACGTTCGCGCAGGTCGCGTCGTCGAGATCGAGATGTAAGAGTTCTGGAGGAATCGATCGCTCGGCCAGGTCGTAGACACGCTCGAAGCCTCGACGTTCACGACAGACGATTGTTCCCGTGTCGAGCAGCCACTCGGCCGCGATCTTGATCTCCGACCAGTCCCACCACTGACCGCCCTTCTTTGCTCCGCCAAGCTCTCGTGAGGTCAGCGGGCCGTCTTCACGAAGACGCTGGACAACTTCGGCGCAACTCTTCTGTTGGTTTTTCAGTTGGTGCCAGCGATAACCGCGCTCAGTGCGCGCGCGACGTTTCGCGCTGAACGCTGGCCACAGCTCAATGGGCAAAATGCACGCGGCGTGCGACCAGTATTCGAAGGTGTCACTCGTCGGTCCCCAGTACGCCGCTTCAATTTTCTTGCGCGCAACGGCGCCCAGTCGGGCGTAGGCGACGAGTTCGTGCGAGCGCGCGAGTACTGAAATGGTGTCGAGTTGGACGCCTCGAAGGTGTTGCACCAGGGCAGATGGCCCTCCGCTCAGTCGCGGACCTCGCATGGCTTGGGCGTGCAACGCGATCCGCGTCGCCTCTCGTGCCGAGAGCGTGTCCTCTGTTGGGGGCAACGTCGGGATCTTCTTCACCGGCTGATCGTATCGTTTGACCACAAACGTGCTTTCGTGGAGCGGGTGACGGGGATCGAACCCGCATGGCCAGCTTGGAAGGCTGGAGCTCTACCATTGAGCTACACCCGCGTGTCTTGACAGACAGGAACAATCATTCTAGGCGCGCCCATAACCTTGGTGGTGTGGATGAATCGCTCTTTGAGCAAGTCGGCGGAGAATCTTTCTTCGTTGCGTTGGTTGACGCCTTTTACGAAGCGGTCGAACATGACGAGACATTGCGGCCTATGTACCCAGAGGATCTGACGGAATCCAAGCGTCATTTCATGCTGTTTTTGGTCCAGTACTGGGGTGGACCGGGCACCTATATGGCAGAACGGGGACACCCGCGGCTACGAATGCGCCACGCCCCTTTTCGAATTACGAAGGATGCGCGTGACGCGTGGCTCGGCGCCATGGCGACGGCGCTTTCAAGCGTGCGCGCACAGCTCAATGACGATCAGTTCGAAGAGTTGAACGCGTACTTCGCAATGGCCGCACAACAAATGAGGAACGTCTAGCTCCGTCGAAGGAATCGACCTTGGCCAATCGCGGCGCCAAGTAATACCACGAGTCCACCGACCGGTTCGAACCACGTGAGTGACTCGTGAAGGAAGATCACCCCGACGATGACCGCGACGACGGGCGTGAGATACGTGACCGTACTCGCGATAGAACTTCCCACGGCGGCGATGACGCGGAAGTTCCACATGAAGGCGAAGCCACTGCCAAAGACGCCCAGCCCCAGTAAGCCAGCGACGGCTTTCAACGTGACGCCGTGACCGTTGAAGCCGTCGATGAGGAACGTCGGCAACAGCGTCAACGTCGCGATCAAGAGTTGCGCACTCGCGAGCGACACCGGTGCGAGCCCTCGTGGGATGAGGTAACGCTTGGTGTACGGAAACGACACGCCGTAGAGCGTCACCGCCCCCAGCAGCGCGGCGACCGCCCACCAAGGATTGGAACCGAGTCCCTGCCAAACGCCTAAGACGAGTAACACGCCAATGAGTCCGACACCTAGACCAAGCAATTGGTAGCGCTTCACGGGGTCGTCACGAAAGACCACGACGATGAAAAAGAGTGACGTCAGTGGTGTGAGAGCGTTGATGATGCCCGCGATGATGGACGTAGTTCGCGTTTCGGCCAGCGCGAAAAGAATGCCGGGCACGACATTTATACACATCGCCACGACCCAGAGATGGCCCCACACCACGCGGTCTCTGGGTAATGCCACGTGGCGCACGTTGGCGATGACGAGCAATGTCACCGCTCCAAGAGCGCAACGAGCGAAGGCCACACCAAAGGGTGTCAAGAATCCAAGCGAGTACTTGATGAACAGGAACGAACATCCCCACGCGATACCAATACCCGCGTACGCCAGAAGCCAGGAGCGAGTAGCGGTCGTGGGCATGAGGGAAGAATAGGTGGGTTCGTTGGCGTGACGATGCCTCCACGTTTTTGTATGGAAAGTTCTTTACGCTAGAACGTATGAGTCGGCGCGATCTTTGGCGAGAAGGCGAAATTCGGATTATCTCCGTCACCCCCGTGTCGCGCGGCGTTCTGCGTCCGACGTTGGTTTCACTTACGACGATCGCGCTCATCGTTGAAGGCGCGTCGCGATACCACTTCGTGCACCAAGTGGAAAATTGGCTTCTGCTCATCGTCGTCGGACCGCTTGTCATGGTCACCTTGACGAGAACGTGGCGCTGGCGATCACACAAGGTGCACGTGACGAACGACCGCGTGATCATCGAAGGCGGCGTCATGCGACATCAACAATCGTCGATTGAACTGCGCGACGTTTTCGCGACGCGCGTGGAGCAGCGCGTGAGTGAACGGCTCACTCGCCGGGGCTTCGTGACCCTGGAAACATTGGGCGGTCCGGTCGTTATTGGGTACGTGCGTCATCCCTCGGCGCTCGCTCGATTGATTGACGCCGAGCGCCGCGACGAGGTTCGCCAGTCCGTACCCTTCGACACGGTGTTCAGTGTGGAAGAGCCAAACTATTTTCCTCACGAGGTCCGTCCCGATGAGTGGCAGAGGCGTCGCTACGAATGACTCTTAAATAATTCCGGTACATTGAGGTCGTGACAAACCGATATCGCTGCAACGCGTGTGGCAATCTAACTCGATTTGATGTCGTTGAAACGACGTCCGTCCGGTCGTTTCACCATTACAGCGTCGGCGGTGAACTCAGCATCGAAGAGCCCGAAGTTATCGCCCACAGTGTTGAATCGGTGACGTGTCGATGGTGTGGTCACGGACGCGGCGTCGAGGTTCTCACCGAGTTCGAGTGAGCGACTTTTACGCCCGCTCCTTTGATCCACCTCGTGATCGTGTTGCAATCACACAACTACGCGGGGTACTGGTCGGTGGCGAGGAACGCACCGTTGTCCTACGTCATCTCACCCTCATCGCCGCGGTAAAACCCCATTGTGATGGCTGTCACCAATTCGTCTTTGGGGATTTACGCGAACTCGACGGCGTCGACGTCGTCGTTCTCAGCGCGAGCGCGAGCGACGACGGCGAGTGGGACGGTGCTACCCAAAGCATTCTTGTGGCGCCTGAAGCCATGAAAGATCTTGAAATACGCGCAGCTCCCTACTACGTACTTGTTAATCCACGTACCGCGCGCGTGGTCGCCGAAGGTGCCCTCTTTTCACCGGCGCAGGTCGCCAGCGAGATCGCTTCATTTTTGTCGACTTGAGATGTCACACACTCTTGAGAGAGTGCCTGCATCGAAAAGAGGAGTTGACATGGTACAAGAGATTGAGCTTTCGATTAGTTGTCACGACTGCGTTCGGCGCGACACGCCGGACTGTTCGGACTGCCTCGTTACGTTCATCCTGGGCGACACGCCCGAAGAGTTGGTGATGACGGCCGAAGAGGCCGACGTTGTTCAACTCTTCACCGCAGAAGGACTCGTGCCCACGCTTAAGTACCGCTCGGCGCTGTAGTAACCATTACGCGAGTGAGGTGGCTAGCGTGGTCGTATGGCCCGCCACCTCCTGGTGACCAACGACTACCTGCCAAAGACTGGTGGTATTCAGGTCTACCTTCACGAACTGTGGCGCCGTCTCGAAGGTGGGCGCGCGGTGGTGCTGAGCGCGTCGTCACACGAAGACGCTGAAAGTTTTGACGCTTCAAGTGACGTCGTTATCGAGCGAGTAAAGAACGCCACATTGTTTCTTCCGTCCCTGAAGGCGTACCGAGCGATTGAAGAAGCGATCGAGCGTCATCAGCCCGACCTTGTGCTCTTCGATCCGGCGTGGCCACTTGGACTACTTGGCCCGCGCCTCTCTCGCCCCTACGGCGTGATCCTCCATGGTGCCGAGGTAACGATCCCTGCGCGTCTTCCCTTTGTCGCCTCGTCCCTTCGTTACGTCCTAAAGCGCGCCACGGTGGCGATTTGTGCTGGCACCTACCCCGAAAGTGAAGCGCGACGAAACGCCGCGGAAAACCTCTGTCCCGTCATTCAGATTCCTCCCGGCGTTGACACCGCACGATTCATCCCGCTCGACGACATGCAACGAAGCAACGTTCGACGAACGATGGGCTTTCGTGATGAGGACTTCCTCGTCGCTTCGTACTCACGTCTGGTACCGAGAAAAGGTATGGACACGTTGATTCGTGCGAGTGTCCTCCTTGGGACGAAGTACCCGCAGTTTCACGTGGCCATTGGTGGCGCTGGTCGCGACTTTGCGCGACTCCAGCGCTTAGCGCTCAAGTTACAAGCCCCGGTCACGTTCCTTGGGCGAGTTGATGACGTTGAACTGCCTCGGTGGATTGCCTCGAGTGACGTGATGGTCATGGACTGTCGGAGCCGTTGGCTGGGTTTAGAGCAAGAAGGGTTCGGCATTGTCTTCGTCGAAGCCGCGTCGTGTGCGGTGGCGCAGGTCGCGGGACGTTCGGGGGGAAGTCACGAGGCCGTGCGCGACGGCGTGACGGGCGTGGTGCTGAAAAACTCACGCAGCGCACACGATCTCGCGCACGCGTTGGAGTCACTCATGCTCGATGACGAGCGTCGACGGGTCTTTGCGCGGCGTTCACGCGAGATGGTGCTCGAGGAGTATTCGTGGGAACTCTTGGCGGCGAAACTTTCGGCGGAGCTCTCACCCTTTGACAACTTCAATACGCAACGATCGCTGCTCTAAGGTGGCCCCGTGACCCAGCGCGCGACAGAGTCGATAGCGGTCAACGTGCCGCCCAATGTTGTTTATGACGTCGTGACGGACTTCGAGCATTACGTCGACTGGGTCAGCGATCTCAAAAGGATCGAAATTGTTGAACGCGACGCGCTCGGGCGCCCCCTCGAAGTTGAGTTTCGCGCCGCGGCTTTTGGTCGCTCGACGAACTACGCGCTGTACTACGACTACAGCCGCGCCCCCGAGGTATTGACCTGGCATCAGACGCACGGCGATCTGACCTCGATGCTCAATGGTCAGTACCGATTCGAGCCTTCGGTGGGGGGAACGCTCCTCACCTACGACCTCGAGGTGGAACTGCTGGTGCCAATTCCTTCTTTCGTCAAGTCGAGAGCCGCGTACCGCATTCAATCGCAAGCTCTTCGCGAACTCAAGATGAGGGCGGAGCGTCAACAGTGAGTGACATCGCGATCGGCGTGGACGTGGGAGGAACCAAAGCGCTCGCGCTGATGGTGGCTCGCGACGGTCGGGTCCTGGGTGAGATGCAGTCTCAAACGCCGCACGACGAGGGATTCGGCGCCGGTGAAGCCACGACCAAAGTTCTCGTGGAACAGATCTTCGAACTCTGTGACCGACAGAGTCTCGATCCCGCGCACGTGCCAATTGGTGTTGGCTTGCCGGGCATGATGCGACGCGACGGACACTTGGCGTTTGCGCCAAATCTTCAAACGGCCTCGGGCGCGGACCTTGGCACACAACTGGGTGACGCTCTAGGCAACGCCAGTGTGTTCTGTGAAAACGACGCGAATTGCGCGGCGCTCGCGGAACACGAGTGGGGCGCCGGGCGCGGCATTCGTGACTTCGTGATGGTGACCTTGGGTACCGGCATCGGCGGGGGCGTCGTTGCCGACGGGGAGTTGGTACGCGGGCGTAGCGGTTTCGCGGGCGAGATCGGCCACATGGTCGTCGACGCGCGAGGCGCGGAGTGTCCTTGTGGGGGACAGGGATGCTGGGAGCGCTACGCCTCAGGCGGGGGACTGCACCGCATGACTCGAGAAGCGGCGCTCGAGGGGCGCCTCGCAACGCTCGTCGAACGACGTGGAGGCGACGCGAAGAGCGTTCGCGCCGAGGACGTCACCGCCGCCGCGGCCGAAGGACTCGACGAGGCCGTGACGTTGATGCGAGAGGTGGGCTGGTGGTTGGCGCTCGGACTCTCGAACCTGGCCGCCATCCTCGACTGTGGCCACTTCGTGATTGGCGGAGGACTCTCGAGCGCGTCAGATCTCGTGCTGCCGGCCGCGCGCGAGTTCCTTGCTGAACTGGTCGAAGGTTACGAGGCGCGTCCGGCAATCACGGTCACGACTTCGATGTTCGGGCCACGCTCTGGCGCGATGGGTGCCACGCTGGTGGCCTTTGCGGGCGCGTGAAGCTCGGCGTCTTACTGCCGACGTTTCGCGATAACGCTGACGACGCTTTCACCACCGCGCGCGAAGCCGAGGACGCGCAACTCGACGGCGTCTTTGCGTACGATCACCTCTGGCCGATGGGCTCTCCCGAACGGCCTTCGCTCGCTCCTTTTCCGGTACTCGCCAGTGTTGCGGCACAGTGCCCGCGTCTTTTCGTTGGTCCGTTGGTCTCACGCGTTGGACTTTTTTCAACCGCGACACTCGTGGAGCAGTACCTGACGCTCGAGGCGCTCGCGCCGCGTAGGGTCATCGCCGCGCTTGGCACGGGTGACAAACTTTCGGCTGCCGAGAACACGGCGTACGGACTGGTCTACGCGAGCGCGGATACTCGACGTGAGCTCTTGAAAGAGACGATCGTCGCGCTTGCTCCCTCTATCGAGGTGTGGTGTGGTGCTGGATCTGACAAGACGAATGA
>DATCBX010000189.1:0-3924 GCA_036511635.1 Acidimicrobiales bacterium
AGGATGAGCGCCAAGATCCCGGCCGCGGACTGCGTGAAGTAAAGAATTCTGCGCTTCTCGTTACGGTCGGCCACGAGACCGCCGTATGAGCCAAAGAGCAATATTGGTAGGAACTGGAGAGCTACCGCGATCCCTAAGTCCACCGACGATCCAGTGATCTGCAAGACCAGCCAACCTTGGGCGAGCGACTGCATCCACGTTCCCGACACCGAGATCAACTGACCGATGAAGTAGAGGCGGAAGTTACGGATCTTTAGTGCGGCGAAGGTGCGCGTGGGGCCGCGCGACACCAGACTCATTCGTCCTCCAACAACACTTCGAGAAACGCCGCCAACTCAGCGGCGCGCAACTGATCGCTCTCCGAAAGTGCGTTGAGTTTTCGTTCGAGGAACTCGGTCTTTCGTTGGCGAATGGCGTTGAGCTCTTTGCGCCCGTGCGCCGTCAACACAACACGCGTGCACCTGCGATCGAGTGGGTCGGCGGCGGTACTAATGAGCGAGGCGAGTTCCATGTCTTTCACGAGACGCGTCACCGAAGGTGGCTGAATCTGCTCGGCGAGTGCGAGTTCGCCGAGCGACGGGTTTTCGTGCTTGTCGATTGAGGCCAACATCGAAGCTTGAGCGGGCGAGATGCCGCCAAGCGCCGAAGAACGAAGCTTTCGATTCATCCGCGTTATCGATCTGCGTAGCCGGGCCGCGGTCTCGTTCGTCGTCGTTATTTTCATTAGTTCACCTAACTAAATAATACCAGTCCACTCGACGAACGCGACCGAGTGTTTGGACTACAACTCAGCCTTGACGATACGCTCAACACGCGGGGGCCACCAGGAGTCCACTTGAGCAAAGGAAGCGCCGTGTACAACGTCCCCAATCAAGAGGGAAAACTCGCCGTGATCACGGGCTCTAACTCGGGCACGGGCAAAGAAGCCGCTCTTCGCCTCGCCGGGGCCGGCGCCCACGTCATCATGGCGGTTCGCACCATAGAAAAAGGCGAGGCGGCCCGGGAACAGATTCTCGAACGCTTCCCCGAGGCCAGACTCGACGTACGCCACCTCGACCTCGCCGATCTTTCCTCGGTGGCAAGCTTCGCGGACACTCTCCTCGTCGACAACGTTCCGATCGACATCCTGCTCAACAACAGAGGCGTCATGGCGCCGCCAAAGCGAATGGGGACCGTCGACGGATTCGAGTTACAACTCGGCACGAACTACCTCGGACACTTTGCCCTGACACTGAGAGTCTTGCCGCTACTGCTCGCCGCGGCCGGACCGGTCGTGACAACGATGAGTAGCGGTGTTGCGGCCATTGGCAGCATTCGATTTAACGACTTACAGTGGCAGCGTCGCTACAGTCCGTATCTCGCCTACGCCCAATCAAAACTCGCGGACTTGCTCTTTGCGCAGCATCTGGCCGTCATCTCACGCGAGAAGAACTGGGACTTGACGAGTAACGGCGCGCACCCGGGCTTTACACGAACCAATTTGCTGAACGCGGGCGCGAACCTTGGTAGGGACAAACCAAAACGATCAATCTTCGGCGAAGCCAAGTTCATGCCCTCCCAAAGCGCCGAGCAGGGAGCGGAACCGATGCTCTACGCCGCGACAAGTCCCAACGCCATCAGTGGTGCCTACTACGGCCCAAGCGGCGTCTTTGCTTTGGTGGGTTCGGCCACGCTCGTTAAACCGCCTCGAAGTGCGCGCTCCGCCGAAAAGGCCGCGCGTCTTTGGTCGGTGTCCGAAGAGTTAACCGGCGTCGCACTTCCCGAGACGCTCTAGCGATGAATGACGCAGTTTTAGAGTTGGCGGTAGCGCGGCACGTAGCCGCCGGCACCGAGGAGTGACGACTCTTCGAGGTCAATCGAGTCGTCCAGACCGCCAATAACTTCAGTAACCCACTTCAGACGATCCGTCAGAATTCTCGTCACGCCACCTTGGAGTGTGTCGGTTGAAATAGCGCAACTCGAGCACGCGCCGCCTAGTTGGACTTCAACGACGCCCGTCTCCACGTCACAACGAATAAGTTGAAGGTCGCCACCGTCGGCCTGAACCGACGGGCGCATCAAATCGATCAAGGCATTCAGCGCCGAAAGTCGACTGGCTCGTTCTTGGTCAGTAAGTTCCACTCCCCTAGTTTGCCGTGAAATCGCGAGTCCGTGCCCGATTCCTCGAACTCACTACGATGACGATTATGAGCGAACCGACGAGCGTCCTTCGAGTTGACGAGATCAACCTGTCGGATACGGAGTTTTGGAAGCGACCGTACAACGAACGTGAGGGTGCTTTTCGTACTCTACGCAGTGAATGTCCCATAAGTCACTACGACGAGCCGGTCCTCGAAGGAAGTTCCATAGAGTTCCCTGCGGGAAATGGTTACTACGCGATTACGCGCCACGCGGACATCGCCGACGCCTCTCGGCGCCCCGAGATCTTTCTTTCCGGTCCCGGGGCCGTGTCGCTGCTCGATCTGCCCACCGAAATGGTCGAGTACTTCTCGGGCATGATCTCGACGGACAACCCCAAGCACGCACGCCTTCGCCGCATTGTCTCCAACGCCTTTAATCCACGGAACGTTCGCGCCGTCGAGGACAACATCGAGCGCGTCGCCGACGAGATCATCAATCGGGCCCGCGAGCACGGCACCGGGGACTTCATCGTCGACGTCGCCGCACCATTCCCCTTAGAGATCATCTGCTCGATGATGGGCGTACCGCCTAGTGAGTACGCGACCGTGTTGAAGTGTTCGAACATCATCCTCTCCAACAGTGACCCTGAGTTCATCCCGAAAGGGACCGACCCAATTCTCGCCTTTCTCGAAGCGGGTGCCACGTTAACGGGCATCATGGAAGAGCTCGGGAAGTACCGAATCGATCAGCCCATTGACGACATCACGAGCGCGCTCGTCAACGCCGAAATCGAATCAGAGAAGTTAACCCAACAAGAACTGGCCTCGTTCTTCGTGCTCCTCGTTACGGCGGGCAACGAAACGACGCGCACCGCCATTGCGCACGCCTTGAACGCGTTTGGTGAGTATCCCGATCAGCAACGCCGACTCGTTGAGGATTACGAAGGCCTCGCAAAGACCAGCACCGACGAGATTGTGCGCTGGGCTTCACCGGTGATTTGGATGCGCCGAACCCTCGCGAGCGATTACACGTTGTCGGGCTTTGAACTCAAGGCCGGCGACAAAGTCGTCTTGTACTACAACTCGGCCAATCGTGACGAGGACGCCTTCGTGGATCCCTACGTCTTTGACGTTGGAAGGACCCCGAACGACCACTACGGTTTTGGCGCGCCCGGACCGCACTTCTGTTTGGGAGCGCATCTCGCGCGCCGCGAGATCACCGTCATGTGGCGAGAGCTACTTTCTCGCACGCCCACGATTCATCCCACGGGAGCGCCCGATCAGCTCGCGTCGAGTTTCGTCAACGGCATCAAACACCTGAACTACAGCTTCTAGATCGTGCGTCGCTCGAACGCTTCGCCGAGGACGCGTCACGTCCTCGGGTGAATCACGACCGAAGACCCTTCGACTTAGATCAGGTCGTCGGCGTTGGTAAGAAACCGGTTGAGCGCGTTCAGCGTCGCTCGGGCGGCCGAGAGCGGGTCACCGTCGGACTGGGCGATACCAAAGAGGTTCACGTCGTCGGTAAATGAGCGAAGCGTGACAACGACGGGTAGGCCTCGAACGGTCGGGACGGTCGTCACGGCCTCTAAGTAAAAAGGAATTTCAAAGTCAAGATCCTTCAGTGCCACCAGGGTGCCCTCGACGGCGCCAATGAGCCGTCCGCTTTCGGCACGCCCAACGCCAACGCGCGCATCGAACGTGAGCCGGACCTCGCAGACGCCCGACACCTCGTCAAAATCGGCGCTCAAAAGGGCCACTCTTGAGGCGACCTGGTTCGTCGACTGCGCCGCGTCGGCAACTT
>DATCBX010000190.1:0-2754 GCA_036511635.1 Acidimicrobiales bacterium
GGACGTCCCGGCGTGAGCGTGACGCGACGTCCCTCGCCCACGTCCTGGCTGACAATTGTGACGCCAGCGGCGCGCATCATGTCTTCGGTCGTCGCGCGCGTACGAACGTCCTCGGTGACGATCGTGTCGCCACTGGCGGCGAGCCCAGCGAGAAGAATGGCGGACTTCACTTGAGCGCTGATCATCGGCACGCGGTACGTGATGCCATGAAGTTGTCTGGGGCTCGTAATCGTCAACGGCGGCGTGATCGACGCGCCGTGTCCTTCAACAGTGGCGCCCATAAGAGGGAGCGGCGCTGCGACACGGTCCATGGGACGGCGTGACAACGACGCGTCGCCAATGAGATGGTGCGTACCGGTGATCGTGGCCAAAAGACCACACATGAGGCGCATTGTGGTGCCTGAATTGCCACAGTCCAGATCCGTGAGTGCCGGATGGAGTCCTTCATCGGGCCCACTGAAGAGGGCGAGGTTTTCTTCAAGCTCCTGCACCGCACCCAACTGTTGGAGTATCACGCTCGTGGCGCGAACGTCTTCTCCTTGTGAGATGCCCGTGATGGTGCTCTGGCCCGAGGCAAGAGCGCTCAGCATCAACGCGCGATGCGAGGTGCTCTTGTCGCCAGGGACTCGAAGCGATCCCCGAAGTTGGACGGCGTGTTCGACGCGTTCGAGGTCGTTCATTCGCGACCAACTTGATAGCCATGGTTGCTAAGAGCGTGTGAGAATTCATCAACCTGCAACGCGTCGATGGCCAGCAGCAGGGTTCCGCTCTTTCCTTCGATGCCGTGGGCAATCTCAATGTCGTAAATGTTGACGAGCATTTCCGACGCCATCACCGTGACGCCAGCCAACACGCCGGGTTGGTCACTCACCGCCACGCGAAGATACGCCAGGTTGTCAGAGTTAAGTGCGCGACCCGGCAACCGGCGCCGAGCGGACGCGGCCCTCGTCAGATCGACAGAAATGGCCTCATGATCAGCATTATTGAGAGCAGTGCGTAGTGTCGCCAGGCGTTCTTCTAGAGCCTTCAGCGACTGACTTATGGCGATACGATTCTCGAACAACAGATCGGGCCAGATGCTCGGGTCTCCAGCCGCGACACGCGTCATGTCACGAAAACCACCGGCCGCCAGTTGGAGCAACACGGCGTCTTGTTCGGCGACGCGGCTCGCCTCATTCATGAGCGCGCCGGCGAGCAAATGCGGCACGTGGCTCGCCACGGCAACCAAGCGATCATGGTCGTCGGCGTTCACCGCCACGACGTTCGCACCCAGTTCGCGCAGTACACCGTGCAACACGCCGTACGTCTCGGGCGTCGTCGCCTCCGTTGGTGTTAAGACCCACGTACAACCTTGAAAGAGGTCAAATCTGGCACCGGCGAGACCTCGTAGTTCGGAACCCGCCATCGGGTGACCGGCCAAGAAGCGAGGATCGGTAACGGCGTTCACGATCGCACTCTTCACGCCCGCCACGTCGGTGACGATCAGGTCCTCTCGTTGGTGGCGACTGAGTATCGCGTTCGCGCTGTCCGAGACGAATCTCGCTGGCGTCGCGATGACGACGAGATGATGGTCATCCGAAAGTTCGGTGCTCTCTATGACGCCGGTGCTGAGCGCCAAGGCCACCGTCGCGCCATCAATGTCGCTTCCTGTCACACGCCAACCGCACTCTTTCAGTGCCAGCGCGACGGACGAGCCAATCAGCCCTAGTCCAACGACGTGGGCGCGACGACTATTCGGGGAGGTCATCGCGCAAAGACTGAGCGTTACGAAGATAGACGTGACGAAGATCGCTACGCGGACGTGGAGTGTAGACGTGCATCATCACCCTCACGGTGAACGCCTTGGCACCAGGAACGTTGATCTCACTCGCGCACAGCAACGGCACGTCGCCAAAACCAACTCCGCGAGCAGCCGTCGCTGGAAAGGCCACGTTGAGATCAGGGGTGGTCGTGAACAGAACGCTAATGACGTCGTCGTGAGCGACGCCGTTGCGTTCGAGCATCGTGGTCAGCAGCTCCTGCGTGACTTCTGTCACTTCGGTCGCGTCGTTGGCCTCACACGTAGAAGCGCCTCGAAGAGCTCGAACCATGGCAGATGTCATGAAGGCATCGTAGAGGCCAGCTCTTCGGTCATTCCAACCGCCTCCATCAAACGTCGAACTTCACTAAGTGAAAGTTGCCTCGACGAGCCCGGTGACAGCGTGGCATCGTGCAATGGACCGATGCGCGTTCGCACAAGACGGGTTACTTCGTGACCAACGGCCGCGCACATGCGTCGAACTTGGCGATTGCGCCCTTCGTGAATGACGATGCGTATGAGTCCTTCACTAACACGAGAGACCTGCGCGGGCGCAGTGACGCCGTCTTCGAGTTCGACGCCTTCTCTGAGACGACGTAAAGCTCCCGGCGAAGGATCCCCGTCGACACGCGCGAGGTACTCCTTGGCGATGCCTGAACTCGGGTGCGTCAAGAGATGAGCTAAACGCCCATCGTTGGTCAGAATCAAAAGTCCCTCGGTGTTCATGTCCAGTCGTCCGACGGGAAAGATTCGTACGGGTGACTCGACCAGTTCGAGCACCGTGGTTCGACCTTGTGGGTCCGACGCAGTCGTCACGACGCCGTCGGGCTTGTTAAGGAGAAAGTAGATCTTGCTCTGCGATGTGGGAGCGAGTTTGCCGTCAACGCAGATCAGCTGCACTTCGGGGTTTACGCGATTCCCCAATTCAGCGACGCGTCCATCAATCGTCACGCGAC
>DATCBX010000191.1:0-3319 GCA_036511635.1 Acidimicrobiales bacterium
GACGCCGCTACCTTCGAATCCCGGACTCTTCTCCTCAACAGACGGGTCCCAGGTAGTCGCACAAATTGACGCCACCACTGCGGACCCAGTACTAGGGACCCAGATCAGCATCGGTGCGGTCACCGTCGATCCCAATACAGCCATCACGGTTGAGGTTCACTCGTCGCCGCAGATCATCTTGAACGACGTCACAGGTGCCAATGGCGCGTATTCGGGCACCGCGACGTTGCCGAGCACACTTGAGGCGGGTGCTCACGTGCTGATTATTCGAGCGATCTATCAGGGGCAGCCAATTACGTTGGTAGGCGGCTTCGTCATGACGTCAGCTGGAACGTTCGCCACGATTGTTCAGCCAACCCAAATGACCAATTACGCCGGCGTCAACGATCCTCGACTGCAGCGGGCGCTGCGCTTTGGACTACCCGTGTACGACGTGAAGAGTCACTCAGGAACCACTGTTGGCCTCGTCGTTGCCGGAGGTTCGCTATTGGCGCTCGCTGGTGCCGGGGGAGTTGCCAGTGGATCCGGGACTTTGTATGACCGTCGCAGCAGCAGTACTTCACATCACAGTCACGCCAAAGTGGCGAGTGCCGTCACCAAGAAACTCAAGGCCGTTAACACTCAACACAATTCATGGGGTGACCAATCCTCGACGTGGCGAAGTCCACACACGGAGCGGGTCGATCGTTACTTTCGTGAACTACCCCTCAAAGTCGGGAAGTATTCTGCGCTCGCACCGCGTGTTATTACTGACGGCTCGTGGTTACGCGCCGTGTTTGGTGGCTGGTCCGTTCTGTTGCTGGGATTTGGCTTCTTGCTCGGCGTGTTGAGTCTTTTCTTCCACGCGGCGGCACCCTTCGTGCCGTCGGTCTTCTTGATATACCTGCTCATTGGCCTTGGCATCTTTGACGCGGTCGCTAGTTTGATTGCCTGGCTGGTCATCGCCTCAGTGTCGATAGTTAGTGGTTCGATTCAATCATGGTCTGATATTCGCACGCTGCTCGGACTTGGTGTCCTCGTCGTAACCGTTCCACTCCTCGCTCACGCCATTCGACCCCTGCGGCGCTACATCGTGAGTGACGTGAGTGAACGTTGGGAGCGTGTCTTTGACTACATAATGATGCCGATATTTGTTGCCTTTGCCGCGGCATCGATGGCTAAAGCGCTGAATGGATTGTCTGGTCTCACTATTTTGGGCGACGCAAATCTCAGCGCCATACGTTGGCTCGTAGCCATCGGTATCATCCTTCGTCTCGCTGGCGAAGACATCGCCCTTCACTTCTACCCAGAACGATCAAAAGTGGTACAGCCGGCGAAGTTGATCTCACCACATCTTCACTTCAGCATTGGGTCGCTCGTCTTTAAGTTTTTGCTCTACCTCGTAGTGATGGACCCATATTTTGGATTTTCGTATCGCACCATTATCGCGGCTGCGCTACTCGCCATTCCTGGCGTGTTGAAGCTGCGCGAAGATTCGCTACCGAATTCGCCTCTCCTGCATCGCTGGTTGCCACGGGGACTGACCAGTTTTCTCTTCATGCTGATTCTCGGATCGTTCTTGTCCTTCCATCTCTTGGGACTTGATCCCTCGACGTCCACGATTGACTCAACGTTTCTCTTGTTGCTCTTGCCGGGAGTGATCATTGGCGTTATCGAACTGTTTGGACGTGAAGGAGTGGACTGGACGAACATTTGGCTTAAGCGAGGCCTCGGCGTCTTTGTGTGGCTCGCCGCGGTTGGCATCATCACGGGAAATCTCGTCATTTTCAGATAACAAGATGCCATCGCGTCCCGGCGTTACTTTGGCACGGGACGAGGTTCCCCGACACAGTCTGATTCACGTAGTTGCAAACCGTGAGAGTGCGCGTATTGACCGCGACTCACAAGTCGTTACTGTGAGCAACCTCGGGCAACGATGTCCTCAACACCGACGACAACGTCACCGCTTACGAGCCAAAGTTCGTCGTAGCGGTCCACTGTTGGATCACAGTGTGGTGGCACAAGATCGATTCGATCACCGCGGTGCCACGTCGTGTCCTGCGTTGTCGTGATCATTCCATGTTCATCACCGAAGAAGTGATATGCCGACGTACATTCGTGACCAGCAATGACTGGGCTGCCAGCGTCGGTGGCCATAGATTTCAGTCCGGCGTCGACGGTGACGAAACCTAGTTGATTTGTCGAGATAACCGTCGTAGCAATGGTGAGACTTTGATGAAAGGCCCCTTCGGGATCGCTGCCGAGGGCGTCGCGGTACTCGCGGTCCATGAAGACATAACTTCCACACTGCAGTTCGTTGAGAACACCGAGCTGGCCGTCAATGGCGGCGGTGCCAGTTCCGCCGCCCGTTCGAAGTGCCACGGGGAAACCATTCGCTTCCAACGCTTCGATGACGCTCACGAGTAGCTCCGCGGAGGTGCTCGTAGCGGAGAAACGTTGTTCGCGACCGGCGATGTGTTGGAGATGACCACCGTATCCCTGGACGCCGGCGAAGGAGAGACGTGGATTCGCTGCAATGCGCTGCACGACCTCGAGCGCCGCTGCTGGGCCAACGACCCCGGTTCGCGAGAGACCGACGTCGACGTCACAAAGTACCGAAAGTGTCTTTGCCATCTCGTTGGTAACGACGGCCAATTCATCAACGGCGTCCGGATGATCGACCACCACCATCAGGTCACAGTGTTCCGCCAGTGTTAACGCCCTACGCGCGGCCGAGAGTCCAGTAATCGGCGAGGTTAGAAGAGCGGAGACTCGTGACTCGTATCCGTCACTACGAAGTCGACTTATGACGGCCTCGGCTTCAGAGAGTTTTGCAAAAGCAAGACCGACCGCTCCGCCATCCAGTTGAAGCTTGGCGACATAGGCGGACTTGTGCGACTTGACGTGCGGTCGAAGCGCGACGCCAAGTGACGCAGTCATCGTGGCCATGCGCGAGATGTTGGCTTCGAGAAGCTCGCGGTCACACACGAGTGCTGGGGTTGTGAGAAGTTCGCGTGAACCGGGCTCCCCGAGTCGATTCAGTGCAGCGGAGTAGCGCGGCTGTCGATCCATATTCCTGTGCCCTTTGTTTGGTCAGAAGACACAAATGCTAACGCTGACCAGATGAAATAATCAGATTCCTCTTGAACCTTCGGATTACGTTCTGATGAAGTCGTGGGACCAGTGAAGGAAAAGAGTTCGCCACCGGTATTCATACGTGCGACTCGATGTCGTAATCGCTTCGATCCTGTGACAGAGTCAAAGATCACGTTGTGCGGGGAATCCACTGAAGACAGTGTCCAGATACGCGTCAATCTCAAGTTGGAGAACCCTGACTACT
>DATCBX010000192.1:0-3543 GCA_036511635.1 Acidimicrobiales bacterium
TGTCGTTGGTGCTCTATGACATCTGCAACAACTTCGTGCCGCTCTTTAACGGAGCTGACGGTCTTTATAACGTTCCGGAACCGTTTGCACACGCACTGAAGTTGACGACCAACTCGTTCATCCCGTTCTTCGCGGCGGTCACGGGCGTCATCGCGCTACTGATGTGGTTTCTCATGAGTCGCATAACTCGCTCGCCGCTCGGTCGCACGTTCCGCGCGATACGCGACGACGAGTCGGTGGCGTCGGCACTCGGCAAGAACGTCTTCCGCCATCAATTGACCTCGATGCTGATTGGATCGTTCTACGCCGGAATCGGCGGCGGTCTCATTATCCAATTCGGTGGTTCGTTCAACCCTTCGGCTTGGCTCCCTGGTGAGACGTTCGTCGTGTTCGCGGTCATCATTGTCGGCGGCGTAGGAAACAACTTGGGCTTGCTCGTCGGCGCGCTTCTCGTTGAAACGTTGTTAGTCCACCTACCGGCTTTCCTGCCAGCGATACCTGGTCACCCGGGACTTATTGAGTACATCGACGCAATGTTGATCGGCATCCTTTTGATGATCATGCTCTGGTTCCGCCCACAAGGCGTAGTGCCCGAGCGAATCCGTCGCAGTTCGTTGATGGAGAAGTTGTCTCCCTCGTCGACCAAAGACGCGACCACGTCGCTGCTGGATTCGACGTCGAGTGAGGGGAGCCGATGATGGAAGAGGCAGAAATGACAAAGCCCGAATCCGTCGATGGCGACTGGGCCCTTCGCTGTAGTGAATTGACTAAGTCGTTTCAGGGCGTGCGCGCAGTGAACGGCGCGACGTTTGACGTACCGCGCGGACAAATCACCGCGCTTATTGGCCCTAACGGCGCCGGTAAGACAACGGTGGTGAACATTCTGTCGGGCTCTATGAAGTGCGACAGCGGCACCGAGACTCTGGGCGATCAAGACGTCACGAACTGGGAGAGCTACGAGATTGCGCGTCTTGGTCTTATGCGGACCTTTCAACTCTCGCGTGAACTTGGTGGTCTTAGCGTGCTCGAGAATTTATTGGTCGCGCCAAAAACTCAAGCCGGCGAATCTCTGTTCAATATCTTCTTCCGTCCCGGAAAAGCTCGACGTGAAGAGAGCGCCAACGTTGAACGCGCGTTGGAGATCCTCCAGACGTACGGTCTCTACGCCCTTCGCGACAATCGGGCGAAGGAACTCTCGGGAGGTCAAAAGAAGCTGCTCGAGATTTCGCGCGCCGTAATGGCGTCGCCGAAGATCTTGCTACTGGACGAGCCGATGGCCGGTGTCAATCCGGCCTTGATTGAGCGGATCGGCGGCTACATTCTCGACCTCAAACATCAAGGCGTGACGGTGCTGATGGTGGAGCACAACTTGAACGTGGTCGAGAAGATCTGCGATCACGTCATCGTCCTCGCCGAAGGTCGCACGCTCGCGACCGGTCGTTTGGCCGAGTTGCGCGCGAATAAGGAAGTTGTCCAGGCCTACCTAGGAGAAGTGATCGATGCCCGTCCTGCTCGCTGAAAACGTGACGGCCGGCTACGGCCGCACACCGATCATCAATGGCATCTCGCTCAGCGCCGAGGTGGGTTCCATCACGACGATTGTTGGTCCTAACGGCGCGGGTAAGTCGACGTTCGCCAAGGCTCTCGTTGGCATCCTTCGCCCTACAACAGGGCGCATCGTCGTTGGCGACGTGGATATCACCAAAATGCCGGGCCACTTAATCCCGCGTAACGGTCTCGTCTACGTGCCACAGAACGACAACGTGTTTAAGAGCCTCACCGTACGCGAGAATCTCGAGGTTGGTGGTTTCGCCGTAAAAGGGGACACGACCGAGCGGATGGAAGAGATCTTGACGATCTTTTCAGACCTCGCCAAGGCGCGTGAGAAAAAAGCTGGCTTTCTCTCGGGCGGTCAGCAGAATCTCTTAGCCATCGCGCGTGCACTGATGGTGAAACCAAAGGTCATTCTTCTCGACGAGCCAACGGCCGGACTCTCTCCCGCCTACACCGACATTGTCTGGAACCAGATTGAACTGATTTCCAATACGGACACTGCGGTACTCGTTGTCGAACAGAACGTTGAGCGCGCACTGAAGCACGCCGACTTCGTTCACATTTTCGTCGCGGGGTCGAACCACGTTCACGGTCCGGCTTCGGAGATTGCAGCGCTCGACTTGGCGTCAATTTTCTTGGGTCGCGCTGATGCGAAAAGGTCGTAATGGTGGGAGATTCCCGTCGCTGCGTATGAAAGAAATAGAGGGGGAAGTACGACATGAAACTTATTAGAAGGTCACAAGTGCACCGTCGTGGCGCAGCGATGACGCTGGCGTTCGTGACAGTGGTGTCACTGGTGGGCGTTGGAATAGGCGCCGGTTCAGCCGTCGCGTCACCCAAGCTCAAGCCATTGGTAGTTGGCGGCATGTTCCCGTTCACGGGATCGAAGTCGTTGCTCTCGCAGTGGGGAACGCACGGCGTAAAGGTTGGAATCTACGAGGTCAACTCAGCTGGTGGTGTTTTGGGTCACAAGTTGAAGTCTTCCTACGTGGACGACGCGGCTGACGCGGTGGACGCTCTTCCGGCGTTTCGCAAGTTGGAACTGAGCCACCCCACGTTGGTCATTGGACCGTTCTCGCCCACCATTGAAGCGGTCATTAAGCAGTTCCAGCCCAACAACGTCGTGGACTTCATGGTCGGCGGTCTCACCACGCTCGACACCATGAACTACCCCTTCGTGTGGCGCACGTCATCATCTGACTCGAACGAGGCAATCGCTATGGCCTACTACGCGATCAGTAAGGGTTACAAGACAGCGTCGCTGATCTTTGACAACTCGGACAACTCACAAGGCTTCATTGCGCCTCTCGAAGCGGCCTATAAGGCGCTCGGTGGCACTATCCAGCAGAACATCACGTTGACACCGGGGCAGTCTTCGTACAGCACCGAGTTGACGCAGGCGTTCGCGGCAAAGCCACAGGTGATCTTTGACTCCATGGACTCCCAGACCGCGGCGACGTTGTTCTCCGACGGTCAGCAGTTGGGCTACATGAATGTTCCATGGATCGGTGACGACTTGCAGTCGGCGCCCAATGGTTCCTACGCGCAGGCATTCGGACCGACCGCGTCAACAATGTTGACGGCGGCTCTGCCGGCGTCGCCGAGCACCGTGGACAACGGGTACAACCACTTCCTGGCTGACTACCAGACGGTGTGGCGCACGACGACGATTCTGCCAACGACGTTCAATGAGTACGACTCGATTGTCATCTCTGCACTCGCGATGACCTTGGCGAAGTCCACGAACCCGAAGGTCTGGGTAAAGGACATTCTGAAGGTCTCCAATCCTCCGGGGACGGCCTGTGGAACGTACAAGACGTGCTTGGCGTTACTCAAGAGGGGTAAGAAGATCAACTACAACGGCGCTGCTGGTAACGACGACTTCAACAAGTATCACAACGTCTTCAGCGGCTTTGAAATGTTGGGCTTCGACTCCAGCTTGAACAACGTCACCCGAGCGACCGTAACGGCGGCCAATCTCGCGACCGT
>DATCBX010000193.1:0-6193 GCA_036511635.1 Acidimicrobiales bacterium
TCGCGGTCGCCTCAACTCCAAGTAGCCGGGCTGAAACTCGCGGGTCTTGAAGGCAACGCAACGCGCGTCGAGTTGGGCCTCGGTGACGCTGATCAATTGCGCGATGTGCTGACGTCGCGTTTTGACGCGCTTTCAGTGACCAGTCCGTTAAAGTACGCCGCGTTTGAGTGCTGCGACGAACTTTCTGATGTTGCCGCTCGCACGCAGTCCGTGAACTCGATGTTGGTACGTGATGGAAAGATTCTCGGCGCTAGTACTGATGGTGAGGGTTTCATTGAGGCGCTGCGCCACGAATTTGGATCGGTTGTGGGGAACGCGCACGCCGTAATCCTCGGCTCAGGGGGAGCGGCAAGTGCCATCCTTGACGCGTTGGTCGATCACGGCGTCGCGTCGGTGGTCGTGCACGGACGCAACGAAGAAAAGATCGAAGAACTCACTCGTCGTTATAAGAACGTCTATTCGAGCTCCCTCGTGTATCGACCGATTGATCTCATTGTCAACACGTTGCCCATCGGTGGTCGTGGCAATGAAGCGTCAGTGTTGCAAGGCGTGCATCACGAGAGCGTTGCAGTGGACATCACGTACGATCCGGTTGTCTCTGAGTGGCGCAAACTCTACGACGAGGTCGGATGTCGCACGATGAATGGTCTGGCGATGCTGGCGTTTCAGGCGGCACTCCAAATGCAGTGGTGGTGGGACGTACCCATAGAAGGGGCAAAACTTCTCGAGGTACTCCATGACTGACACGCTGGCCGCCTTCTCTACCCGAGTTCGTACGAAGGATACATTCGATACCGGCCTGTTTTTTGGATTGATCGCTTTAGGCGTGACTGGCGTCATCATGATCTACAGCGCCACTCGCCAAGCTCTCGTTAACGGCGGTTATAACCCTCACTACTACCTTGAGCGCCAGGGAATTTTCGTAGTGCTCGGCATCGTCGCGATGTATATCGTGTCGCGCATCGACTCTCGTCGCTTCGAGATTGCAGCAACGCCGCTCTATATCTGTTCGCTCGTGGCGCTCGCGGGTGTCTTTGTAATAGGTCAAAGCGCCCTTGGCGCACAACGCTGGTACAGCTTTGGCACCCTCATTCAAGTGCAACCGAGTGAGTTCACGGTGTTGTTCTTGATTCTCGCGATATCGACGTTCTGTGCTCGTCGACCAGAAGGCCTGTCAATGAAGGACGTGATGCGTCTGCTCGTAATGGCGGCGGTGCCCCTCGCGCTCATCGTTAAGCAACCCGACCTTGGAACGGCGGTCATCATCATGATGATCACCGCGGCGATGATGGTCATCGCCGGGGTACCACCGCGATTCATGTCACTCCTGGCGGTCCTTGGATCACTGGGACTAGCGGCGGCGCTCTACCTCGACCTCTTGCAGAAGTACCAGGTTGACCGATTCACGTCGTTCTTGAACCAGAACTCCACGAATCAAAGCCTGGCCGCGCTCATCTATGAGGTGAACAACGCCAAGGGCGCCATTGGATCAGGCGGCCTGCATGGCGCCGGCTTCTTTCACGGCCTTCAGACTGTTCTTGGCTACGTTCCAGAACAACGCACGGACTTTATTTTCACCGCCATTGGCGAACAGTTGGGGTTCATCGGTTCGGTCATCATCATCGCGCTCCTCGCCTTCGTGGCCTTTCGCATGTTCATGATTGGCAAAAACGCTAAGGACACCATGGGACGACTGATCTGCATTGGTGTGTTCATATTCTTCGCTTTCAGCTGCTTCGAGAACATTGGTATGACGATGGGCATCATGCCGGTCACGGGAATTCCGCTCCCACTGCTCAGTTACGGTGGATCGGCCGCGATTGTGTTCTTCGTGGCGGGTGGCATGGTGCTCTCGGTCTCGCGACGTGTCGGCAATTAGGGTTGGTTCTTAATGAGCGACGACGCAGCCACCACGGAGATACCGGTCCCGGTTGAAGAATCCGTGGATACCCTTTCGAGCGAGACAGCGCCCGAGGACGTTCCTTATCAGGTGATGCATTTCGAGTCGGTGCTCTACGACCTCACGGATCCCTCACCGATGGTCCACCTCGTGGAAGCGGCGTCTCCTTATCGTTTCGTGGTTATTCCTATCGCGATTGCTGATGGAATCGCTCTCCAACACGGCTTCAGTGGGGTGGAAAGCCGTCGTCCTGGCACACACGAACTTATGACGACGATCCTCACTCGTCTTCAGGTTGAGGTCATCGCCGCTCGCATTGTTCGCTTCGAAGGGGGCGTCTACTTTGCCGAACTTGACCTTATGACTCCCAAAGGACGCGAAGTCTTTGACTGTCGCGCGAGTGACGCGATGTCGATGGCGCTCCGCCAGAACGTGCCAGCGCCGATTCTCTGTTCTGAGGACGTGCTGCAGGCTTATTTGGCTTGAGCAAAATGGACGGCGACAACTTCGCCGCCGCGTTTCTCGGTGTTCCCTTCGTCTGATATTCGAAGCAATATCGCCACTACCAAGTAGTTGGCAAAGAGCGAACTACCGCCGTAGGCCATGAAGGGCAGAGTAATGCCGGTGAAAGGCAGGATGCGCAGGACGCCAGCCATGATGAAGAACGTCTGAAATCCCAGCAGCGCCGAGAGCCCCGTAGCCGCGAGGCGCACGTAGTCCGAATGCGCGCGTTGGGCGATGCTGAATCCCTCACCGACGAAGGCGGCGAAAAGGCAGACGACGAGGATGATACCGATGAAGCCCAACTCCTCACCAACCGCCGCGAAAATCATGTCCGACGTGATGTTGAAGATTGAGCCAGAATGACCAAGACCGAGTCCGGTGCCGGTGACGCCACCGGCGGCGAGGGAGAACCAGCCGTACGCGATCTGGCAACTCCCACCCTTGGCGCAGATCGTCCAGGGATCGAGCCAGATCGTCATTCGAGCATGGACTTGACTGAACAGGCTCGCGAGAAAATAAGCGCCCCCGGCGAACATCCCAATGCCCAGCACCACGTACGTCTTCAGGCCGGTCGTGACCCACAACAGCGAGATGAACAACGCAAAGAGCAAGAGTGCAAAACCAATGTCGTTCTCGGCCCCGAGGATTGCCATGGCGAGCCCCCACGCAAAGAGAATTGGCAGCAAAACTTTCGGTGGCACAAACATGCGGCCGCCCACCCTCATGGTCGGCGTGGAGAGCAGTTCTCGGTTGGACGCGAAATATGACGCGAAGAAGAAGACGAGCAGAATCTTGGCGAACTCCACGGGCTGGAAGGAGATTGGTCCTACTTTCACCCACAGACGCGCGCCGTAAATATCTTCACCAAAATGCGGTACGAGCGGCAACAGCAACAAGCCAATCGCTACCACGAGGGTCATATATCGGTAGCGATCGAGGTCCTGGGTGCGTCGCACGATCATCAAAGTGGCGACCAGACCGACGGCGCTGAACAGGAACCACAGCGCCTGGTAGCCGGCGTAGGCGGGATCCCACCTGGCGATCTCGACGTAGCCAATGCCGTTGAGCAACGTGGCGATCGGCAGCAGCACTTCCGAGGCGTTGGGCGCGTAACGCACGATCGAGAAGTGCATAAGCATCGAGATAACGACGATGCCGCCAAGGAAAAAGACAATATGTGGTGGCATCTGGCCCTGCGAGCCAAGTGAAGCCAAAACATAGAAAGACGCCGAAATGATCCACGCCAGGGCCAAGAGCCCGAGCTCGGTGAAGCGCCAATTCCGCTGAGTTCTAGGCGCTGCAGACGTCGAGCGTGCGACGTCGGGACCTGTGTGTTTCGCCACGTTTCAACAGTAGTCGTACGATAGTTAGAAGTAATTGACTTTGTAGAGAGAACTGATGGTTGTGGGCGTAGATCTGTCGTCGTTTGGACCCGAGAGGTTCTCTAGCCGTGAGTTGTCACGTCTTGAGTTTGGGGCGCGGCTTTTAGACCTGGGTGAAGATCAGAAGTTGCCAATATTAGAGCGCTGCAAGTTCGTCGCAATATTTGCTGACATGGTTGACGAGTTTTTCCAGGTGCGCGTCGTGAGCCTCGAAGACAAGGTCGCGGCCGGTGTGCAAACGGCGTCAGTGGATGGCGTACGGCCGCGACAACAGCTCGCTTTAATTCGTGAACGCGTCCTCGAACTCGTTGAGCGCCAAGACCGACTCATGCTCGAATCAATTCTTCCGCAACTCGCTGACGGCGGCATTGAGATCGTGCGCTACGACGATCTCGACTTTGAGTCCAAGGAGATACTCGCCAAGTACTTTGACGAAAACGTTTATCCAGTCCTCACTCCCTTGGCAGTCGACCCAGGTCACCCCTTCCCCATGATTTCAAATCTTTCGCTCAATATTGCGGTATCGGTACGCGATGAGTTGACGAACGATGAGCGCAGCGCGCGCGTGAAGGTTCCGAACTCGCTGCCACGTTTCTTGAAGTCGGGACCAAACCAGTGGTGCATGTTGGAAGACCTGATCATCGCGCACCTCGGTCGACTCTTTCCCGGCATGACCGTCGGCCAGGCCAATCTTTTTCGAGTGACGCGCAACGCCGACCTCACGTTGGAAGAAGACGAGGCGGACGACTTGTTGGTGGCGCTCGAAGTGGAGCTTCGACGCCGTCGATTTGGTGAGGCGTTACGGGTCGAGATCCAGCGTGGCATGTCCGAGGAGTTCTTAAAACTTCTCGTCGATCAATTGGACCTCGATCCTTCGAACGTTTACGTAACCGACGCCATGCTGGGGCTGAGCGATTTGTGGAGCCTGTACGCAATTGATCGACCTGAACTCAAGGGCGAAGGTTGGTCTCCCCTCACGCCCAAACGACTCCTTGACGGCGATCATGTGGGTGATATTTTTAGCGCCATTCGCGAAGACGATATTTTGTTGCACCACCCCTACGAATCCTTTACCGACTCCGTAGGACCATTCACCTCGCAGGCAGCGCTCGACCCCAGGGTTGTTGGTATCAAACAAGCGCTCTATCGGACGTCGGGTGACTCACCGATCGTGGCCTCGTTGATTCAGGCCGCGGAGCGTGGCAAACAAGTTGTGGCCCTCGTTGAGTTGAAGGCTCGCTTTGATGAGGCGGCGAACATTGAGTGGGCCAAGGCGCTCGAAGACGCGGGTGTACACGTGGTGTACGGAATTGTTGGTCTTAAAACGCACTGCAAGATAACCCTCGTTCTTCGCTCTGAAGGCGACACGACAGTTCGGTACGTGCATATTGGCACTGGAAACTACAACGACAAGACCGCGCGGATCTACGAAGACTTTGGACTATTGACCTGCGACCCAGCCATTGCTCATGACGTTGGCGAGCTGTTTAACTTTTTGACGGGCTTTGCACGCATAGGTAACTACGAGAAACTCATCGTGAGCCCGCTCTCGACGCGAACGCGCGTTGTTGAGTTGATAAATGCCCAACGTGACCGCGGGGCGCTCGGCAAGATCGCCATCAAGGTAAACGGTCTCACTGACCCCACCATCATTGACGCGCTCTACGAGGCCAGTATCGCGGGCGTCGAAGTTCGTCTCGTCGTACGCACACTTTGCTGCTTGCGACCGGGAGTTGCCGGACTCTCTGAAAACATTAAAGTTCACTCTCTGGTGGGTGAGTTTCTCGAACACTCTCGCATCTTCGCCTTTGGTACTCAAGGTGATCTTGATTTCTCCGTCTACATAGGTTCGGCTGATCTCATGGAGCGCAACCTCGACCGTCGAGTTGAGGTGCTCGTGCCTATCGAAAAGACAGCACTGCAGAGTCAGCTGCTCGAAGCCTTTGAAATCACATGGCAAGACGATCTGTTTACGTGGGTGCTCGGCACTGACCGTAGGTGGCGCCGTCTACAGCCCGTGAATAACTTTTCTGCTCAGCGTGAGTTCAAACGCTTGGTGATGGATCGGTCCCGTTCGCTCTCGCAGGTGTGACTTCGGTTGGACGGCGCCACTGCAGACTCGCGTACGCGGCACCCCCAAGGGGAATTGGAATCCAAAAGTTCACCAGGCGATAGGCCAGCACGGCCAAGATGGCCTGACTGTGGGGCACTCCAAAGCCCACCAACGTCGTGATAAGAACGCCTTCAATAATGCCGAGTCCGGCTGGCGTGATCGGTATCGCCGCCAACACGTTCGCGAGGCCGTACGCGACGAGAAGGTCAATTGGTGAAACCACGGCACCAAAGGACCAAAGGAAAACCCATAGACACGTGGCATCAAGGAGCCAGTTAAGGGCGGCCCACGTAA
>DATCBX010000194.1:0-3973 GCA_036511635.1 Acidimicrobiales bacterium
CGAGAAGCTCGCGAGCCACTCTTGGTACCAGGTTCGCAGTGTCTCGTTCATCATTTCAGTGGGAATCTCGCCAATCTCCGGGTACCGTTTGAGTTGCGCCTCTAAGACCTCCACGCTCGCCTTAGCGTCATCTACGGCTGAGTGAGCGTTCCCGAGTTCGACACCGTACAACTGGCAAAGGTCGGTGAGTTTGCGCGAACCCTTGCGCCACTTGTCAAAGTGACGATCGAGAATTAGTACGTCAAGCACCGGGCCCACAACGCCACGTTGCTCGAGAGTCGGATAGTCCAGTCGCTGGCAGACGGAGTTAACCATTGTGAGGTCGTAGGACACGTTCATCCCAACGACCGCGTAGCCGCTGGACCAGATGGTCGCGAGTCGCTCAACAATATGTTCAACACTCTCGCCGAGTGAGTGCGCGTTGGCGACCATCTCGTCGGTGATGCCGTGAATGGCGCTGGCTCCGGGTGGGATAGGAACCCCGGGATTAATGAGACCCCAACTGCCGATTCTCTCGTTGTCGTCGTCGCGAACGATGTGCTCAAAGAAACCGTAGGACACCGGTGCGTCAACGAACGAACTTACGCCCGTCGTCTCAAGGTCAAATCCAACGTAGTGAGTCACTCGAGTCCTCGGTCCGGTACTTCGCTCAGGTTAATCAACCACAGCGTGAAGGCCAGGTTTAGACGGTGACGTTCTCGATTCGACCGAGCTTCTCGATTTCGGTGACCACTCGGTCGCCGGGCTTCAAGAACACTGCGGGAGTGCGACCCTGGCCTACGCCATGCGGGCTTCCTGTGAATATCAAGTCACCGATGCGCAGTTCGATAACGCTGCTGAGATAACTGACAATCTCAGCCACGCTAAAGACCATGTCACTGGTTGTCGAATTTTGATACTCCGTGCCACTCACGCTGCAACGAATGTCCAGCGAGTTGGGAAAGGCGACTTCGTCGGCGGTCGTTAGCCACGGACCAATTGGCGAAAAGTTACGGAACGACTTGCCCAGAGAAAACTGCGCCGACGTGCCCTTCATCTGCAACGTGCGCTCCGAGTAGTCCTGGCCAGCGCAGTAACCAGCCACTGCGCTGAGAGCGTCGTCCACACTGAGATTGCGTGCTTTTGTACCAATCACGACCACCAACTCTGCTTCGAAGTCAGTGGTTGCGCTCGGAATCGGTACCTCTTCGTTTGGACCGCAGAGTGACGACTGAAATTTTGTGAAGACCATGGGTTGGGTCGGTTGTACGAGACCCATCTCTTCGGCGTGTTGGCGGTAATTGAGGCCGATCGCAAAAATCTGCGGGGGTGCGCTTACGACGAGTCCAAGGCGCGGATCGCCGTAGAGCGCCTCGGGAGTGGTGGCGTCGCTCGGCGTAGGTTGAAACGTCTCAAACCACGAGCGAAGTTTTTCTAGTTGAGCAACGCACTTATTGGTCGACGCCGAGAAGGCACCGTTGGAGCTAATCGCCACGTCAATGAGGCCCTCGTCCGTGACGATCGTGGAACGTCCAGCTAGGTTGGCAAGTCGCATAGAAACTCAGTACTTTCTTTTAAGAGCGGGGCTCTAGGGGGTCGTAATATTTTAGGCGAATCTAACGGGCGACGGTGCTTTAGTGCACTTGAAGCAAGAGACCAGGGTTGAAGCGGACACTCGGTACAATTGGACCTCAAAGGCCGGTGTGAAAACCGGCGTTCGCGCGGTTGGGACCCGCGAAACGCGTCGTACCTGGAGAGGGTGATCCCAACCATCGGTTGGACACAACATGGAGAAGAAGGACCCCTTCGTCTTACGCCACCTCGCTGAAGTGCAGCCCGAACTGTGGTGGTTGGACTCTGATCCGCTTGAGCCCGAACCCCACGCCGCGCTTATTGGCGACCTTGGTGCGGACCTGTGCGTGGTGGGCGCTGGGTACACGGGTCTGTGGACGGCGCTCCTCGCCAAAGAGCGTGATCCTCACCGCGAAGTCATTGTTCTCGAGCAGTACGAAACCGGCGCGGGTGCGTCGGGTCGTAACGGCGGATTCTGCAGCGCCTCACTCACGCATGGCTTCGCGAACGGCATGCGACGTTTTCGAACTGAAATGCCCATCATCGAACGATTGGCGCGCGAGAATCTCGACGAGATTGAGGCGACCATTGAGCGATACAAGATTGAGTGCGACTGGGAGCGAACGGGAGAACTGCGCGTCGCGGTCGCGCCCTGGCAGTTCAAGGGCATGGTCGAAGAAGCTCGACTGCGCAATGAAATGGGTGACCACGTTGAGGTTCTCGATAAGGCGCAGGTTCAAGAGCGCATCCACTCCCCTTCCTACGAAGGCGCACTGTTTGATCACGACGGTAACGCGCTCGTCGACCCGGCACGTCTGGTGTGGGGGCTCGAACGAGTCTGCATCTCTCTCGGCGTAAAGATCTACGAGAACTCCAAAGTCGAATGGCTTGAGAACGTCGACGACGCGGTGCGGGTGCACACGCCCTACGGCGCAGTGACCGCGGCGAAGGTGGCGCTCGCGACCAACGTGTTTCCCTCCCTCGTGCGCCAGGCCCGCAAGTACGTCGTGCCGGTCTACGACTACACAATGGTCACCGAACCCCTCAGTGATGCTCAGATGGAGAGCATTGGCTGGAAGGACCGCGAGGGCGTTGCCGATTCGGGCAACCAGTTCCACTACTACCGACTCACCAAGGACAACTGCATCTTGTGGGGTGGATACGACGCGATCTACAACTTTCGCGCGAAGGCTCGTCGCGAGTTCGAATTTAACGCCGAAACGTACGCCAAGCTTGCCAAGCACTTCCTTAAAACATTCCCTCAACTCGTTGGCGTGCGCTTTACCCACGCCTGGGGTGGTTCGATTGACACCTGCACTCGATTCTCGCCATTCTGGGGAATGTCGTTTGACAAGAAGGCCGCCTACGTGATGGGCTTCACGGGCCTTGGCGTCGCCTCTACGCGTTTTGGCGCGTCCGTGATGCTTGACTTATTAGACGATCGAGAGACCGAACGTACGCAACTGTCCATGGTTCGGAAAAAGCCCATGCCGTTTCCGCCCGAGCCCTTTAAATGGATCTTTATTCGCATTACGCAGAGAGCAATCCAACACGCCGACGAACACTTTGGCAAACGCGGACTCTGGTTGAAACTGCTCGATATATTCAATCTCGGCTTCGACTCGTAGAAGAACAAACGCCCCGGTCACGAGGACCGGGGCGTTTGTTCGATGAACTATTCGTCGCCGCCAGGATTGTCGGCCATGAGTCCCGAGATCATATTCACGACCGTAGGGTCCATCAATGTTGTTACGTCACCCAGGGAGCGGTTCTCTGCCACGTCACGCAATAATCGACGCATTATCTTGCCCGATCGCGTCTTGGGCAGTTCTGGCGTGAGGATGATCTGACGGGGTTTGGCGATAGGGCCAATGGCTTTCGCCACGTGTTCACGAAGTTCAATGATGACGGCGGTGTGGTCTTTCTCGCCGTCATCGGCGGACATCTTCAACGTTACGAAAGCAACGATGGCCTGGCCTGTGGTCTCGTCCGACGCTCCCACGACCGCCGCTTCAGCAACGGCCGGGTGTCCAACGAGCGCGTGCTCGACCTCGGTCGTTGAGAGTCGGTGACCTGAGATGTTCATTACGTCATCAATCCGACCGAGCAACCACAGATCACCGTTCTCGTCACGTTTTGCACCGTCACCTGCAAAATAGACGCCGGGAAACCGTGACCAGTAGGTCTCTTTAAAGCGTTCCGGGTCGCCGTAAATGCCGCGGGTCATTGCCGGCCAGGGCTGTGTGATGACGAGATAACCGCCTTCGCCATTGCCCACGGAGTTGCCGTCGTTGTCAACAACGTCCACGGAAATTCCGGGGAGTGCCTTCATTGCTGCTCCGGGTTTTGTGGCCGTAATGCCGGGTAGCGGCGAAATCATGATCGCGCCCGTCTCGGTCTGCCACCACGTGTCGACGATCGG
>DATCBX010000195.1:0-5247 GCA_036511635.1 Acidimicrobiales bacterium
ATCTCGTAGCCAAGGTCATTAGCCGCCGTGAGACACGGAGTAGCGCCGACCGCGCAGTCGACGTCGACCACTCTCGCGCAGACGCGACAAATCAAGTGATGGTGATTGTCATCGACTCGATCCTCGTAGAGTGCTGCGGACCCCACGGGCTGAATTCGCCGAATGAGGCCTTTCTCCACGAGAACGCTCAGGGTGTCGTACACCGCCTGTTGCGAGATGGCACCTATTTCGCCGACAGCCATCTCGGCCACGTCGTTGGCCGTGACGTGAGGACGACGTGACACCGCTCGCAGTACGGCCAGGCGCTGGGCCGTGGCCTGGATGCCGTGTTGACGAAGTAGGTCAGCTGCGTCAGGTGTCATGGCGACAAAGAGTAGCAGTTTCTGGGATTAGTCCACAAATGGATTAATTCCATTATTCGCTCTCGAAGGGCCGTGGTCCAATGCGTTTTCGATTCTTGACATACATAGAACATCTATATATACTCACCACATGACTAAAGAGATGAGAGAGCCAACGTTCCTAGCGTTGGCCGCCCTTGCGGGTGGCAAGAAACACGGATACGCAATCATTCGCGGCGTCGAGGAACTGTCGAACGGTGATGTGGAGTTAAAGGCTGGCACGCTCTACACCATGTTGGATCGGTTGGTCTTTGAGGACGTCATTGAAGCAGCGGGCGATGAGGTAGTTGATGGCCGCCTTCGCCGTTATTACCAATTGACCATCAATGGCGCTTCCATTCTCGGCGCCGAATCGAAACGACGGATGGTGGTGTCGAAAGAAGCGTTGCGTCGTCTTCGATTCGTGGAGGGCGTCGCATGACAAACGATGCATCTCGACCCAAGAGGCTCTTGAAGTTCTATCCGAAGAAGTACCGAGAAGACCGTGGCGAAGAGATTGTTGCAACGCTTCACGAGTTAGAAGAAGCCAGTAGTCGAGGCTTATCGCTTGCACACCAGTTCAGTGTCGTGTCGCACGGCCTTCAGGTACGTCTTGGACTTACGACCGAATCAATGTTTGGCAAAGCGCTGGACCTCGCGGCAACACCGGGTCTGGTCATGGGTGCGTTTTTTGGCCTTTATCTCTTCATCTTCGGGGATGTGGCGATGATCAACTCGAGTGGCTTCGTACCGCTTTTTGGTCCATTTCTCACGGTGGGCCCACTGTTGTACTTCGTGTGGATACTCGGCGTCGCAGCGGTCTTCGAATGGCCCCGATTCCGTCGCCACATTACGGGTCTCATTATGTTCGTCACTGTTGTAGGTGACATTGCCGCGAGAGTTGCTCATCGAAGTCCAAACACCTGGGTTATCGCCATTCTCATAAGTTTGGGACTGCCGAGCCTGCTCGCGCCAACCCTTTTGGAAACTCGTCGCCGAGTGTGGCAAAGCCTCGCCGTTGGTGCGAGCACAGTGGTGATGTTTACCTTCGTCCTCCATCCATCAAACCCGGGATTCTTCACGTCGATCTACTGGTCCGCAAGCTTTCAACTAAGTGAACACATGCCGATCATGGACGTGCTGCTTGTTGCAGTAATCGTGACGCTGTGGATACTGCATCAGCGCGAGATCGCCAGCGCGATTCTGGTCCTGAGCAGTCCCTGGATCATCGTCGCCACGTTCTATCCCCTCGTCATGTCCTTCCCACTCGGCTTCTCGTATCCCTATGACAACGGCTTCAATGTGTGGTTTTTGATCCTTTGGGCCATCGGCATGGTCACCATCGTGACGGCGAGCCGTTACCGGCCCAATCGTCAATCGCCAATTGAAATATGTTGAAAATACGCGGAGCGCACAACGATCTAGCCCTTGTCCAGAATGACAACTTCAATACTGGAAGGTCCTAATTCGCGGACATTTCCGCAAGGCCGGATCGTGCGGACAACGCTTGCGACCAGGCGGCGTCGGACGTACTAGAAACTTCACGAGACGTCCCGTGACGGCGACCCTTGACAGGACTAATTTCTGAGTCATGACAACAATTCGACTCGGTTCCGTTTCACTTGACTGCGCGGACCCCATTGCGCTCGCGTCCTTCTGGGCAAATCTCCTCGGCGGCGAAATCGTCTACACGAGTGACGATTTTGTCGCCGTCAAGTTAAAAGGTACGTGGCTCTCTACTCTGAGAGTCGAAAACTACGTACCGCCAGAGTGGCCCAGTGGGACTTCCCCAAAGCAGATGCATCTGGATCTTGCGGTGGACGACTTGGATTCTTCGGAACTTTTCGCAGTTCAACTCGGTGCCATCAAGAGTGAGTTTCAACCACAGCCCGAGCATTGGCGCGTGTTGCTTGATCCCGCGGGTCATCCATTTTGCTTGACAACTCAAATACCCGAATGATGACTGCTTCGCTTCAAGTTCTCATCCAGCAGAGAAATGTTCATCTTCTCTTCAAAGAATGTTGAGGAACGTGACGGGAGAGCGGTCATCCTTTTTGAGTTGCAAGTATTTTCGATTTGATGTAGACCTGAAACGCAGTTCCTTATCGAAGGGAGCGTTATGGATTTCGCTTTGGTTGGTGGACGGCAGTTCACTCTTCAGCAAGACTGGAACCACGAGTTCCTCGCTTCAGTTCTGGGTGGGACACGCGTCAGAGCGTCAGCCACAACTTCTACAGACGCAAACATCACTGTTGTCACCGTTGTCGGGGCCACGGATATTCAAGTCCCGCGAGGCAGCAGGATTCGACTCCAAGGTTTTACTCTCCTTGGCTCACGCAATATTGATGTCCACTCCGGTGATGGACCTGAAATCACCGTCCGTGCGTTCAGTTTGTTTGGGTCCGTCACGGTGAAAGAGTCACCAAGCTGACCTTCACCCGGTCAGGCCGTACAAGATGAACGTCTGTCGCTCGATCGCAGAAATGTGGACGTGCCGATTGCACTTGGCGGTAGCGTCGCCATTGTGAGCCAAAGCTCAACCTCAAACTCAACCTTGCAAGAGTTGCTTGACGAAGAACTTGGAGCGGATTCAACAACGATACGCGGGCTTACTAATCACCTCCCAATGGCGTTAGTGGCGAAGGAACGCCTTGGGGCTGATGCCGATGAACTCATTCGCTTCGCCACTGCGTACTCTTCACGCATCGCTCCCCTTTCTGAGCCGGAGAATCGACTCAATGAAAAGACGTGGCAGTCAGCAATTGGTCAAAGTGCTGCGGCCGCAGATCTCCGGAGCTACTTCGTCAGATTGCTCTCTGAGGTGGGACCTGATGAAGCGTTGAGGACGCATCTGCCCACGCTTCTCCCAGGTATTGGCGGTGCGGGATTCCATGGCGTCATCAGACTCTCGTACGCAATTGAGGTTTCGTCACCCTCACGTATTGCGGCTGGTTTGGCCTATCTCGCGGAAGTAGGAGGTCCACTCAGTCAGTTAGTTCCTGGAGAAGCCAGAACGCAAGATCCGATGAAAGTATTTGTCGAACTATCAAAGTCCTCCGCGTGGTCCGTACCGCCATCGCAAAAGACCATCGACGAAGAGATGCGCATTGTTGCTCATAATGAACTCTTCGGTGGAGTCGTCTCTTCGCTCGAAGTTACTGACAGTACGGAAGCGAGATTGGCCGAGACGGCGCTTCACGTCTTCGCCTCTAGTGATGATTTCACCGCGCTTCACGGTGTGACCGGCTTGGCCGCGATCTCTTCGATTCGCCCCTGGATTGGAGACGATGAGCTGGTAAGCCGCTTTGCCTTTCAAGCACTCACGGCCGCGTACCTCTCCATCGGTGCTCCGCCCTTGTGGTCACCGGAGAGACTCGACGAATTCGTGGGTTCCAATGAGCGTGACCACAAAGAGGTGCGAGCGGTCGCGGCACTGAGTGACGATGAGCACGTCTCAAAACTTGTGTACACGGCCAGTACGTGCTGGGAGCGGACCAATGACCCTCTCTATCTTGCGGTTGCCGCGAGGAAGGCACTTCCACATTCTTAAGACTTCGCGGAAGTACGCGAAGTTAGCGACACCTTGAGCCTGTGAGACGATTGACTGATGCCCAACGCCGACGAACTAACGATGAGTGAAGACGTGTCGGCTGCGGATTGGATCGGCGATCGGCTCAGCCCATGGGAATTGGGTTTAGTTACGTCGTTCGTTCCGAGTGGTTTCGAATCGTACGTCCGGATTCTGCACCCGGTGGAGTTGCCTCACGACGGATCACCACTCGTCCGATGGGCGGATGTGTCACGGTGGAGTGGTGTGCCATTGCACCCTCGGGTTCAGTGGCACGAGGTCGCGCTGCCCGAGAAAGTCCCGCCTACTGAGCCCCCTTGGAGAGGTCAGGGGCCACGCCAAGGCACTCTTTTCTTTGCCGACGCTGAAGCGCTCATCGAGGACTTGACTCCGTACACGTCGACGCCGCAAGAGTGTTACTTCGGTCTGTGGATCGGATACTCCGGCAGCGCGGCGGCCTTTGTCCCTCTCGGTTCACCTCCGGTGCGGATTCCTGCACCACCGCGGCCTTCGCAGTTGGTGAAGTTACCTAACCGCGAGTACGGACTCTTCGAGGGCCCTCTCGCGGGCGCCACCTCGCTGACGATGGCGGTCAGTCATAGCCAGCAGACGCCGAACCTGTGGTGGCCAGCGGACCATTCATGGTGCGTCGCCAGCGAAATCGACTTTCCGTGGACGTACGTCGCCGGTTCGTCGGAACTTATCGACCACCTGCTCGCCGATGACCGGCTCGAGACAGTCTCGGCGTCGCCGAACGACCCGTACTGGGTAGACGTCGGAAATTGGCTGTCGGATCTCATTGAGTACGCCGTCAACGAAGTGCTTTCGAGCGGCTCAGCGAGTCTGACGCTCGCAGTAGGCACCGTCACCGCGCAGTGGAAGCCGTCTCGCAGGAGAGGACGTGGAACGATCACAACGCGCTCGGAGAGATCTGGCGGGTACGCGGGTAGCAGCACGCCAGTAAAAGCACGTGATCCCGAGGAGATCAGACAGCAAATTGCGCTTCAAATTCACGGCGCGATTCTCTCTTTGGTTGGAGTGTGATCGAACCAAGGACATTCCTTACAGCAAAGGAAACAACTATCTACAAGTAGTAGCCCGAGTGGATGTAAATACACGGCACGCCTTCGCTGACGTACATCGCGTGGTTCTTCGGATCATCATCAAGCGCGAGTCGCACGTCAAAGCCGTCAGCAACGAGTTCTCGTAACGTTTCGCGTTTGAACCGGTCAACCCCGGAGTAGTCGCCATACTCGCGCATGATGAGTAGATCCCAGCGCAGTTCGTAGCGCTCGAGCC
>DATCBX010000196.1:0-3643 GCA_036511635.1 Acidimicrobiales bacterium
CGTGAACGTGGCTGGTTGCACCTTCGCGGGCCTGGTGGGCACCAATTTCACGCTCAGTGCCAGCGCGACTGGCTTCACTTCCATAACGAGTACTACCTTCACGGTGACCTTCGGCGCGGCCACCAAGTTGGTCTTCACTACTCAAACAAGTGGTGTGGCGAGTGCGAGCGCGTCCGCGGCCTTTAGCACTCAGCCAGTGGTGAAGGTCGAGGACTCGGCGGGCAACGTGGTGACCAATTACGCCTTGTCCATCACGCTGGCGATAAGCGCTGGGGAGACATTGACCTGCACCTCAGGAACGTCAAAGACGCCGAGTAGTGGCGTCGTCACCTTCGCGGGATGCGCCGGAAACGCCTACGCCTCGGGCGTAACGCTGACGGCGTCGAGATCGGGCCTGACGAGCGCAACGAGCGCGAGCTTTGACATCTCTGGCGTGGCGACGCAACTCGTCTTCACCACGCAACCGACAAACGCCACCCATGGTTCGACGATCTCGCCCGGGGTCGTCGCGAGCGTTGAAGACGCTTCAGGGCGGGTTGTCACGACGTCCACGGCGTCGATCGCCATCGCTATAGGCACCAACCCAGGATCTGGGACTCTCTCGGGCACAACTCCGGTCACTCCGGTCAACGGCGTTGCAACCTTCGCGAACCTCTCAATAAGCGCTGCCGGTTCGGGCTACACCCTGAAGGCCACGTCGAGCGGCCTCACCACCGCCACTAGTACGACCTTCACAGAGTTTTGATCATGGCGAGAATGAAATCGACGAGAGAGCCACGGGGAACAGGGAAAGTTCGCACGTGGAAAGTGTCCCGCCAAGAAATCGCCGACGACGAACGTGGCAGCGTCTTGGTGCTGGCGCTGCTGTACCTTGTCGCGATAAGTCTGATCCTTTCGGCTCTGGCCTCGTGGGTCACGAACGACCTCAACAACTCTTCGAGGTTTAGCTCTGCTCGCTCACTGCAGTTTGCGGCCAATAGCGCTACTGAATTGGCAATTCAGAACATTCGCTACGCACCTCTGCTCTCGGCGGGTCAAACACTGAACGCGAGCCCTCCGCGGTATTGCTGGGGAAGCGGACCAACCTCGCAACTGACTGGATCAAACAGCGTGAACGGTATAGGTGTCGAAGTGTGGTGCAGCACCGCCTGGGCGCCGGCAAGTGCCAACACGCGCGTCGTTACCTTTTCGGCGTGCCTGAGTGGGGTGAACTCGTCGACGTGTGCGTCAAATCCGAGCCTTCAAGCTGTCGTGGCGTTTGACGACTATCCCCCTGGGGTTAGTACACCCAACAGCGGCGTGTGTGCCACGTACTGCGGAACCGGTCTCACGATTGACAGTTGGCTGTGGTCGCCACAGACCCCTACGGTGTCGAGCATCAACCCTCCGTCAGGTGCAGTTGTTGGCAACACGACGATAACTATCTCCGGTACGGGGTTTGTCAACGGGACGACGGTGAACTTGATCCAAGAGACTGGCGCCACGCCGAGTCCGGCCAACGTCCTTCTTGAAGCTTCCGGCGTCGTGGTTGTTGGACCGACGACGATGACGGCAGTCGTGCCGACAGTGACTTCGGGCGCGTCGTACTTTGTCACCGTTACCACGCCTGCAGGAACTAGCGCTTATGGGCCAATCTTCACCTATTCATAGCTGAGCGCTGCCGTGTGGACGCAAGACCGACAGCGAAGGCTGATGCAATGACTCGCTTTACTTCTTAACGATTGTTCGAAAGTAGTTCTTTTGAAACCAGAGTTGTGAGTTGTTAAAGAATTGCGAATCTCGCAAGATTGCGTAGTTTTCACCGTACCTATAGTTCGTTCGCTGGTTGCAGTCGAGTGTTTCCGAATGTCGGTGAACGTATAAACGAAAGGGAGCAACAGTGTTTAGTTCTTACCGCAATATCATGGCCCGCAAGGCCGCTGGAGAGATGGACGAGTCCGGATTCACATTGATAGAACTCCTTATCGTCATCGTCGTGCTCGGCATTCTCGCGGGAGTAGTTATCTTTGCCCTTGGTGGTGTGACAGGTCAAAGTGCTGTGGCTGCGTGCAAGTCCGATGGCGCAACGGTGTCGACGGCTCTCGCGGCTTACAACACTGACAATTCAGGCCTGACAGCCGTTGACCAGACGTATCTGCTCGCTCCTGAGCCCGGTACCGTGACGGGTGGTCCATTCCTCCAGTCGTGGCCGACTAGTACTCACTACACGTACACGCTTGCTGCGGGTGTGTTGAGTCTGGCTTACACAGGTCATGCGGTGGCTCCGTACGCGGGTCCTTCAGACTGCAACGCTGTTACTTGATCGGTTAGTCGCTTTACTTAAGTCGACGCGCCCGGCACATGTGCTGGGCGCGTCGACTTTCCCCCATAGATGAGGTCTTCCAATGAGCGGTGAACAACTAGGAGCTCTTGCGTCGTTGCTCGAGATTCTCTGGGACAAGGGCGGTAGCGACCTTCTCCTCATAGGTGGTTCAACGCCGAGAATCCGTGTGAACGGACAGCTCATTCCAATTGAGAACGCGGCAGTCCTTACTGGCAGCCAAATAGACGAAATTGTCCAGCCTCTACTCAACTCTGACCAACGTGTTCAGTTCAAAGAGCAGATGGACGTCGACTTTGCATTTTCGTGGTTGGACAGGGCGAGACTTCGTGGCAGTGTCTTCACGCAAAAAGGGCAGACTGCACTCGCGCTCCGAATCATCCCGACTCGCATTCCGACTTTTGAAGATTTGGGACTTCCAGCGGGTGTTGATTGGGTGGCCGAACAGACGCGTGGCTTTGTCCTTGTCACCGGACCGACAGGTTCAGGTAAGTCGACGACGTTAGCTTCGATTATTGATCGGATGAATTCGACCAGAGCGGCGCACATTCTCACCATTGAAGATCCAGTTGAGTACGTGCACGAACACAAGATGTCCGCCGTCACTCAGCGCGAGATCGGACAGGACAGTCCGTCGTTCGAGCGGGCTCTTCGTTCGGCACTCCGCGAAGACCCCGACGTCTTGCTCGTAGGTGAGATGCGCGACATTGACTCGATTCAAATCGCGCTCACGATGGCAGAGACGGGCCACTTAGTCTTTGGCACGTTGCACACCAATGACGCACCCCAGGCGGTCGACCGTATTATCGACGTCTTTCCCGCCGCTCGCCAAGAACAAACGAGAGTTCAGTTGGCGGCGTCGCTTTCGGCGATTGTCGCTCAACGTCTTGTGCCAAAGATCGGTGGCGGCATGGTGGCGGCCTTTGAGATTCTCATCGCGACGAACGCGGTCAGGAACTTGATTCGAGAAGGTCGCTCGAATCAACTACAGAACATCATGTTGACCAATAGCCGCGAAGGAATGCAGACACTTGAAAACAGTCTCGGCAAACTCGTTCTGGACGGCGTAGTGAGTGTCGACGAAGCCATGAAAGTCGCCGTGCATCCCAAGGAGTTGACGCGTATCTTGGCTCAGCCGGCGACCGCTCCGACCAAAGGCTGAGCGTGCGCACCCACCAGGGGCCGAACCTTCCATACGCTGTGGTCGCCGGCGTTGCACCAACTCGTGAGGGCTGGCTCGTGGCGAGCGCGAAATTGCGCGGTGCCACGTTTGCCCCGGAAGAGGCGCTTCTTTGTCAGTCGTTCCGTGAAGTGCTCGACGTG
>DATCBX010000197.1:0-3282 GCA_036511635.1 Acidimicrobiales bacterium
CGAGTCCGTTTTGCGCTCGGGTCGCTCCGAACGCCACAGTTGTTCGACGTGTCGTAGCGCGTCGTGATCATCAGCGCTCGTCATGGGGAACACTTCACGCCACGTCAAACCAATCTTGAGCGCGTGGTTTCGAGCCCAGCGGACCTTCTGTCGCCTGCCGCCCGCGAGTTTCCACGAAGCCAAATCTAAATAGCTTTCGGTGCCCGTCCATATGACGGTCATTCCCAACGCGACGCCCGCCTCACGCGCGGCGTCGTTCACCTCAATAGCAAAGAGTGGCTTATTGACACTTTCGGCGTACTCAATCACACGGGCCAGGAGTTCAGGCTGATCGTCAGCGCGCGCGACGGGCGAACGCCAAATAAGAAGGGCTCGCCTTCCCTCAAGAAAATAGACGAACCCGCTTCGCTCGTCGTTCCACATCACTTGCCAGGGATCAGGTCCGAGCACCGTGTAGTGACCAGCTTCGTGCCCGTGAACAGCGAGGACGCTCAGTAATTCATCTCTCACGTCGCTCGCGAACTGAGGAAGAGTGAGCACTGTTTGGGGCATTATTTTACTCACGGGACTCCTGATTATCACAAGTTCGGCCTTCAGGCGTGGAGGATTAACGCCAGTGGCGTTTTCAGCCCCAATACCAGTAAATCCGAAAGTTACCTCATTCGCGTTTCCAGTTGCGCACGTGAGTTTGTTGCTAGAGAACGTTACGTACGCAGTTGGTTTCGAGTCGTGAAACTAGCTCGCCGTGTCAAGAACGGCGCGGGCTTTCACGCCGACGCCAATACTGATGACCGGATGAAGTGAAGGCGTCAACCATCGCATGAGCCAATCGAGATCGTCCGCAGGCACGGCAACGCATCCGTGCGTCGGTGCGTAGAAACTGTCGTGAAGAAAGAAAGCAGAACCGGCGCCTATAATGACGGGATTCGTGTTGTAGTTGATCACCACGGCGTGCGCGTACGCGGCACCTGAGTAATACAAATTCTCTGAAGCGCCACCAGGCGAAACCGGACTTCTCACGTGCTGGTTGTACATTCTCGACGCGGGATTCTCGTCCCACCAATCGTTGGGTCCCGCGCGAAAGTATCTAAGTTTGGTGCCGTTGTTGGCTTCGTTGCCAAAAGCCTGGGTCAGGGTGAAGACCCCAACGGGCGTACGACCCAGCCCCTCACTCGTTGGACCCACACCGTGGACACCAACGTCAGCTACTACTGGACCAAAGACCTGAACGTACGTTCCGTTACTCTCGAGTTTCCACGCTCTCACCACCGCTACCACCGATTGAGCTGACGCGGCTTGGACGGTAATGACTTGGCCCGGACGCTGGACGGCCGCCACCGGCATCGGAAGAAATCCAGCGAGGGCAGCAGTTGACACCAACGTCAGGAGAATGAACGAGCGTTTCCTTTGAATCTTGAACCTTTCTGAAACACAGCGATAATCCAGAGATCAGTTCCTCCCTTGTGAGTATTGAACTACGTGCGCAGAGAACAACCGAATCGTCTCAAAAACGTAACAAGGTTTTGACGTGCGCCAACGTTGAGTCAACGTAGGGCCACGGGGCGTTGTCCCCGTTTACGTAGAGTCCAAACTCCGTGCAACACAGCCCAACCACGTCGCCACCGCGCGCCTGACAGTTACTCGCGATCTCCATAAAGCGCGAGCGAGATGACTCGCGCACGATGCCCTGGGTCAATTCGTCATAGATCATCGACTGAAGCTCGTCCATCTCGTGAGCTTGTGGAATCACCACGTTCAGGCCGAGTCGTTCAATATGTTCGGTGAAGAATGTACCCTCCATCACGTACTTGGTTGCGAGCAGTATCAGCGTTGACCCCCCGAGGTCTCGAACGCTTGTCACCAGTGCGTCGCGAATATCGATCACTGGAATCGAGACCGCGCCTGCGATCTCGTCGTAACTGATGTGCATGGTGTTCGCGCAGATGGCGAGCACCGTCGCACCGCCCGCTTCAAGACGGAGCGCCGAGTCGACCATCACCTTCGTCGCCTCAGTCCAGTCGCCCGCTCGCTGTAGAGCCACGATCTCACTGAAATCAACCGAGTCGATCATTAGAAGTGGCTGTTTCCACGAGCCGTGCTGCTGCGCAGTGAGTTGATTAAGTAACGCGTAGTAGGACGCCGTTGACTCCCACGACAAACCACCGATTAGTCCGATTCGCTTCATGGCGTCCAATGTACTTGCGAAGGAAATTTCTCCGCTCTAGTGGTCCAGCGTGAAGTGAGGGTTGTAGATCAATCCGACAATCGATCCATCAGGTGTCTTGATACTGGCCGTGACGATGCCATCTCCCACGTCGCTCGCTGGCGAATGGGCGACGGCACCTGTGCTCAGCGCCGCCTCGACAGCTGCGACAATGTCGTCGACACCCCAGTACGTCACGGCGCCATCAGAGGGGTCGCCGTCGGGCAGAAGCCCTAGCTCGTAGCCACCAGGATTGAAGCCCACGTAGAACGGTTCGTCAAAATAGGGCGCCATTCCGAGAAACGAGCTCCACCAACGCTTGGCGGCCTCGAGATCTGGCGCAGGATAGATCACGGTTCTTAGTCCAAGTAGAGAGGTGCTCATACTGGTTTCATAGCATCTCTCCGGGCGCGTCGCTCGAGAACTCGCCACGATGGTGCGTCGTCAAGGATCTGTGCTTCTGGACTGCCCCGCGTACGCGCGCAGTATTCGCAAGCCTCTTTCGAACACCAACGAGACTTATTCCTATGGTCGTCCAAAACCAAACCTCCGAGTCGCAGCCAGAATTGAAAAATGCGGCGCGAACCAAATACGGCTACCGCCTTGGGCTCGTCGTCGCGGTTGCGTCGGTCCTGGTCTCGATAGCCCTCTTACCGTTTGCCCTCTCGAGCCTCTTTGGTGCCTTTCACTACTCGCCCAGCCAGCCTGGCTTCGAACTCTCGGCAAATACCACGTTGCGTAGCGAGTGGACAATACTCAATATTGCCGCAATTTCTATGAACGAGGCTCCCAGTCGATAACGCTTCGCGTTACTGGTTTTCACAACTGTCCGAGCATCTGCAAAAGCGTCGAACGCTTGCAGCTGTTCTCAGTACACACTGAGCCCAGTGGCGCACTGGGCTCTCCTCCGTCGGCGTACGTCGATCTACCGACCGATTCGAGTGATATCGATCAGCAGATCACGCTTCCCATGGAGGGAAAACTCATCGACTACCCCTTTGACCACTATCGCCTTCTTCTTGGCGACACGTTCTCAAACATTTCTGCAAGCGGCAACATCGTGCCCATCGATCGCGCGC
>DATCBX010000198.1:0-8663 GCA_036511635.1 Acidimicrobiales bacterium
CAAGCCTGGCGAGCGTCGTCACGGTGTCATCTCTTCGGTCGTTAACTTTGGTGCCTTCGTGGACCTCGGGGGCATGGACGGACTTATCCACGTCTCAGAGCTCAGCTGGAAGCACATCGACCACCCGAGTCAAGTCGTCGCCGTGGGTGACGAGGTTGACGTTGAGGTGCTGGACGTCGACTTCTCCAAAGAGCGAATCTCGCTTTCACTCAAGGCCACGCAGTCCGACCCGTGGCAGGTCTTTGCCGACAGCCACGCCGTTGACCAGTTGGTCTATGGCCGCGTGACGAAGTTGGTGCCCTTTGGCGCCTTCATCCAGGTGGGCGAGGGCATCGAAGGTCTCGTGCACATCTCAGAGATGGCCGCGCACCACGTCGAGTCGCCCGAGCAGGTCGTTACGGCCGGTGAGGAACTGTGGGTCAAGATCATCGCACTCGACACCGCGCGTCGTCGAATCTCGCTCTCGATCAAGCAAGCCGCTGACGGTGGCGAAGTCTCCGAAGAGTACCGCGAAGCCTTTGGTTCACACGCCTACGACAGTGAGGGCAACTACATTGGCTCACTCGAGTACGGCGAGTTCACACCCGAGACCGAGGCGCAGGCCGCGTGGGCAGAGTACGCCACCGAAGTGTCGACCAAGGCACCAGAAGAGTCTGACGAAGCAGCAATCCCCGTGGTCGCTGACGAGGTAGCAACTGCTGAGGTCGCGGACGTTACCGGCGAAGTCGAAAGCGGCGACGCACCAAGCGAATAACGACGTAACGTTGATAGCCCGTCATCTGATTGAGTTCAGGTGACGGGCTATTTTCGTGAAAGCGACAGTGGGTAGTGACAAGCCACTTCGTGTTTCGGCGCTATCTCAACCAACTGAGGTTCTTCGGCCGCACACTTTTCCGTGGCGTGAGGACAGCGCGTACGAAAGCGACATCCACTGGGTGGGTTCATTGGGCTCGGTGGTTCGCCCTGGAGAACTTCTCCGTGCATTGGCGAGTCAGGGTCGGCCTCGAGGGCAGCGCCCAAGAGAAAGCTTGTGTAGGGGTGTTCGGGTGAGTCGTAGAGCGTGTCCGCCGGTCCGATCTCACAGATCTTGCCGAGGTACATCACCGCCACACGGTCCGACACGTTCTTGACAACCGCCAAGTCGTGCGCAATGAAGAGCAACGTCAGGCCGTACTCAGTTTTTAGATCCTCGAGCAGGTTCAAAATCTGCGCTTGCACCGACACGTCGAGCGCCGAGACCATTTCGTCACAGATAAGTAGCTTGGGCCGCATCGCGAGCGAGCGAGCGATGGAGATGCGCTGACACTGCCCTCCAGAGAACTGGCGCGCGTAGCGATTGCCGTACACCTCGGGGTCGATGCCCACTTTGCTGAGTAGATCGTTCACGAGCGTGTCGCGTTCTTCGCCCTGGACCGATTTCCAACAATCAAGTGGCTCGGCCACGATGTCTTTGACTCGACGCCGTGGATTGAGCGAGCTGATGGGATCTTGGAAGATCATCTGCATGCGAGTACGAAAGTTGCGAAGAGCTTTCCCTTTTTGGGTCGTGAGCTCTGTGCCTTCGAGTTCGACGGAACCGCTGGAGGGTTCAACAATGCGCATGAGCGCCTTACCGGTAGTTGACTTACCACAACCCGACTCACCAACAAGTCCCAGCGTCTCACCTTCGTAGATGTCGAAACTTATGCCCGCAACCGCGTAGAGCTTTCGTCCGTGAGAGCCGAAGGTGACCTTGAGGTCACGGACTTTCAAGAGAGGTTGGGTGGTGTCGCTCACGCCGACGCTCCTCGGGTTGTGGGAAGAGGGTTCCAGCAGGCAAAGGAGTGACCCGGTGTGCCGGCCGATTCAAGTTCGGGTCGTTCTTGGCGACAACGGTCGGTAGCGAATGAACAGCGTGGCGCGAAACTACAGCCCTGAGCGAGGTTCAGGAGGTTTGGCGGTCGTCCGGGAATGGCCTTGAGATGGGTGTGCGAGGGGTTGGAAATCTTCGGTGATCCCTCGAGAAGTGCACGGGTGTAGGGCATGCGGTGGTTGGAGAAAACGTCGCGTGTGGTGCCCATTTCTACGATGCGACCCGCGTACATCACAATGACGCGCGACGTTCGTGTGGCGACGACGCCTAAGTCGTGGGTCACCAAAACGACCGACATCTCCATTCTCGTCTTGATCTCTTCAAGGAGGTTCAAGATCTGGGCTTGAATTGTGACGTCAAGCCCGGTGGTTGGTTCATCGGCCATCAACAACTTCGGAGATCCGGCCAGGGCCGTGGCGATAACGACGCGCTGGCGCATGCCGCCGGAGAGTTCACCGGGAAAGACGCTGTAGCGATCTTCGGGCGAAGGAATGCCGACGAGTTCGAGCAACTCAATAGCTCGCGCTTTGGCCGCCCTGCGGTCCATGCCCAATCGAACGCGAAGAATTTCGTCGATCTGCTTACCAATACGCATCACCGGATTCAGTGACGTCATGGGGTCTTGAAAGATCATGGCGACTTCTAAGCCCCAAATCTTTCGCTTCTCTTCTTCGCTAGCGCCCACGACCTCAAAACCATTGAGGAGCGCTGAACCGGTGACCGTCACGTTCTGGCGTTGCTGGAGACCCATGATGGTTCGAGACAGGACCGTCTTACCCGAACCGGACTCACCCACGATGCCGAGCGTCTCGTTTTGATTGAGGTCGAAGGAGACACCGCCAACGGCGGGCAACGGTCCTAACGGTGTGTCGAAGGTGGTCGCGAGGTCTTTGACCACGAGGAGTTGTTGGGACTGGCTCATAGCTTGCTCTCCGAGACGTCAAAGTGTGAGCGAAGTCGGTCGCCGATGAAATTGAGACAGAGCAAGAAGAGACACATGGCGAGCGACGGAAAGATGGCGAGCCAGGGATTCACTTGCAAAATGGTCCGAGCCTCGTTGATCATGTTGCCCCACGACGGCGTGGGCGGGTTCACGGAAAGTCCAAGAAAGGCCAGGGAACCCTCGAGCACGACGACCGTCGCGATACCAATAAGCAGAAAGGAAACGCCAATGGGTGCCACGTTAGGGAGGAGTTCCTTAACCATGATGCGCCGGTCAGTGGCGCCTTGGACCTTTGCCGCGATGACGTAGTCCTTGGTCGCGACGTTCAGCGTCGCGGTGCGAATAACGCGATAGACGAGAGGAATCGACGCGACGCCAATCACGATGATGATCTTGAGCAGAGAACGAGGTGTCCAAAAAGAGAGGATGGCGATGGTTGCGATGATCGCGGGAAACGCCAGGAAGATGTACATAAACATTGTCAAGATCGAGTCGAACTTCCCTCGTCGGTACGCCGCCAACATGCCCAGCGGTGCTCCGAGGCCAAAGCCAATGACCATTGCGCCCAGCCCGGCTTCGATGGAGACGCGCGATCCGTAGACAATCCGAGCAAAGATGTCGCGACCGAGATCATCGGTGCCAAAGAGGTGATGCAGAGATGGACTGGAATTGATGGCGGTGTAGTCCTGCAGGAAGGGATTTTGGATAGGCAAGATGCTGGCGAAGATTGCCGCGAGGAAATTAATCGCGAGCCACGTGACGCAGATCCAAAACAGGGGTCCGAGCTTCTTTTTGCGTTCAGGTCGATCAGCCAGCGCGACTTCTTCGATGGTCTCTTGGACGATCATTGAGCTACTCACGGCTAATCCTCGGGTCGACGATATTGATTAGGAAGTCAAAGAAAAAGTTGATCAGAATGACGCCGATGGCAACGACGAGCACGATGGCCTGAACTACGAGGTAGTCACTGAGGCCAATGGATGAAATGAGAAGGTAGCCGAGTCCAGGAATATCCAGAAGAAACTGGACAATGAACCCTCCGGCCAAGAGCCCACCAATATTGACCCCAGCGGTGCCAAGAAGTGCCACCGATGATGGCCGCAGGGCGTGGCGCCACATGATGCGCCGTTGGCTGATGCCCTTGGAGCGCGCCATGGTGATGTATTCCTCTTGCAAAGTGGCGATCAAGTCACTTCGAAGGATTCGGTAGTAGACGACGAAACTTCCCACAGCCAGGACAATCGACGGCAGCGAGAGGCTTTCGAGGTTCCCAATCCAATCAGTTCCAAGACTTACGTACGAAGAGACGCCGGTGTGAGGAATGCCGAGATCGATCGCGACAAACAAGACGAGCAGCACGATGGCGATGAACGAGGGGATTGAGAGCAGCGTGAAACTTCCGGCACTAAGAAATCGGTCCAACCAACCGTCGGGCTTCTTGGCGCTGCGCATCGCGAGGGGAATAGCGGAAGCGAACGCGAGAATTTGGCTAATGACCATTAACTCGAGGTCGATGGGAATCGCCCCTTTGATGGTGTTCCATACCGAGTCACCGGAGATGAACGAGTTGCCAAGGCGACCGTGGATGATGTTGTTCATCCACACGAAGTACTGCTGGTACACGGGCTTGTCGAGGCCTAGTTGGGCGTAGAGCTTGGCCTTATTGAGGGGACTGTCCCCGGTGCCGAGAATCACTACGGCCGGGTCACCCGGCAATAAGTGAATGAGATAGAAGGCTCCCACGGTGATGACGAAGACGATGCCGATCAGCATGATCAGCCGTCGTACTAAATATCGAGCCAAAGTTCCCCCTACAGCACCTTCATGGACATTAGTCAACACTGGTGGTACTCATGAGTACAGGTGGGCTAACTCTGGCTGGGATGTAGGTGGCTATGAGTACCGTGGTCGTGTGAAGCGAGTGGTCGTGGCCGGCGGCATTGGAGCCGGGAAGAGCGCCGTCTGCGAGCGACTTGCGGCCCTTGGCTGGCCGGTGATTGATGCTGACGTCATCGCGCGACGAGTAGTGGAAAAAGGTGAACCCGCTTGGTTGGCGCTGCGCGACGCGTTCGGCACCGCCGCTTTTGGTGAAAATGGGGAACTTGACCGAGCGTTCGTTGCCGACGTTGTCTTTCACGACGCGAGTGCACTTCGTCGCTTGAATCACATCACGCACGGTCACATTGGCGCCGAGATCGCCCGCGAACTCGACGCCGCGACGGGCGCGGCGGTTTTTGTGGCGATACCGCTCTTTCGAGTCGAGCACCGTGTAAATCTTTCGATCGATGAAGTCTGGGCCGTACAAGTCGATCCCGAGACGGCCGTGCGGCGACTGTGCACGTCGCGAGGATTTAGCGAAGCGGACGCGCGGGCTCGCATCGCTGCTCAAATGAGCAACGAGGAGCGTGCGCGCATCGTGGACCGTGTGCTCCGGAATGAGGGATCGCTCAACGATCTCTACGCCCAGCTCGATGTTGCCCTCGAGGAGCTCGAGGTGCGCCGTGACTGACTTTCTCGTCGAGTCACCCTTTCAGCCAGCCGGGGACCAGCCCACGGCTATTGCCGCGCTGACCCAGGGGGTGAATGACGGACTTCGCTATCAGACGCTGGAAGGCATCACCGGCAGTGGAAAGACCGCGACCATCGCGTGGTTGGTCGAACAGGTTCAGCGTCCTACATTGATTCTCGAACCAAATAAGTCGCTCGCGGCCCAATTGGCTTCAGAGTTGCGAGAAATGCTGCCCAGTAATCGAGTCGAATTCTTCGTTTCGTACTACGACTACTACCAGCCCGAGGCGTACGTTCCTCGCACCGACACCTTCATTGAAAAAGACAGTTCGGTCAACGAGGAGATCGATCGGCTACGCCACGCCGCTACGTCGTCGCTGCTGACCCACCGTGACACGATTGTCGTTGCCTCCGTGTCGTGTATTTACGGCCTGGGTTCCCCCATTGAGTATCGCGAGCGGATGTTGCCAATGGAAGTTGGCATGTCGTTCGATCAGCGAGCCCTCCTTCGACGACTCGTTGAGATGCAGTACAACCGCAACGAGCTCGTGCTGGATCGAGGGTCGTTTCGCATGAAGGGCGACACGCTAGAACTCCAACCGGCGTACAGCAACGAGGCCGTGCGAGTTTCATTCTTCGACGACGTTATCGAGGAGATCTCTTTCTTCAACCCCGTTACCCAAGAGAGTCGCGGCAGCGTGAAGGAGTTCACGCTCTTTGCGGCGACGCATTATGCGACCAGTGTCGAGACGTTGCAACGAGCCGCCCGATCTATTGAGGAAGAACTCGGCACGCAGTTGGCGACGTTTCAAACAGAGGGCAAACTCCTTGAAGCACAGCGTCTTCGTTCGCGTACCGAACACGACCTCGAGATGCTCGAACAGACCGGGGTGTGCGCGGGCATCGAGAACTACTCCGCGCATCTAGATGGCCGAAAGCCCGGGGAGCGGCCGTTCACGTTGCTCGACTACTTCCCCGATGACTTTCTTGTAGTGATCGACGAGTCGCACGTGGCGATTCCTCAGGTGCGCGGGCAGTACGCCGGGGATAGATCACGAAAATTAACGCTCGTCGAACACGGTTTTCGATTGCCGAGCGCGCTCGATAATCGTCCACTGAATTTTGACGAGTTTATGGAACTCGTGCCACAGATGATTTTCGTCTCCGCGACACCCGGGCCCTACGAGATCGAGCATTCGGATCAAGTTGTGGAACAGGTCATTCGTCCAACTGGTTTGCTGGACCCCGAGGTTTATGTGGTACCGACGAAGAACCAGATCGACGATCTCCGCTCTCGATTGGACGTCGTTATTGCGAGAGGCGAGCGCGCCCTTATTACGACGTTGACGAAGCGCATGGCCGAAGACCTGACGACCTTTCTGACAAAGGGCGGATACCGCGTTCAGTATCTCCACAGTGATATCGACACGATTCAGCGCATCGAGATTCTTCGTTCACTGCGTCTCGGTGAGTTCGACATTCTCGTGGGTATCAACTTGTTGCGCGAAGGGCTCGACCTGCCTGAAGTGTCACTCGTAGCGATTCTTGACGCCGATAAGGAAGGCTTCTTGCGCTCGCGAAGTGCTCTCACCCAGACAATTGGTCGAGCGGCACGAAACTCTAACGGTCAGGCAATTCTCTACGCCGATCGCATGACCGATTCGATGAGAGCGTCCATTTCGCTGACCGAGCGTCGCCGACTTATTCAGATTGCCTATAACGAAGAGCATGGGATTGAGCCCACGACAGTGATGAAAAACGTCGCCGATATATTGAATCGTCTGCGAAGTGAGCCACCGCGAGAAATCACCCAAAAATCGCACGGCATCTCGTCGCTTGATGGCTTCTTACCCGACGATCTCAGTCTCGAAATTGCGCGCGTAGAAGAAGCGATGTTGCTCGCCGCTGGTGAACTCCGATTCGAAGAAGCGGCGGTACTTCGTGACACCCTCCAGAACCTTCAGCGCCAGACCGTGGCCTCTTCTGACGGCCTGATAAGCGTCGAGTAACCGGTAGATTCCCTCTATGTCTAAGTCGATTCGGGTCCAAGGTGCGAGGGTTCACAACCTGAAAAACCTCTCCGTGGAGATTCCCCGCGACCAATTGGTGGTTTTTACGGGACTTTCGGGCTCGGGCAAGTCCTCACTGGCGTTTGACACGATTTACGCCGAAGGCCAGCGTCGCTACGTCGAGAGCCTTTCGGCCTACGCGCGCCAGTTTTTGGGCCAAATGGACAAACCGGACGTGGAGTTCATCGAAGGTCTCTCACCGGCTATCTCCATCGACCAAAAGACGGCGTCACGCAACCCGCGCTCAACCGTAGGGACAATCACCGAAATCCACGACTATCTGCGACTACTCTTCGCGCGAATCGGGATTCCGCACTGTCCCAACTGTGGCAAAGCCATCTCGAGCCAGACCCCCCAGCAGATTGTTGACCAAGTCCTCTCACGACCAGACGGCGAGCGATTCCTCGTACTCGCCACGGTCGTCGAAGGGCGAAAAGGGGAGTACAGCACGCTCTTGAACGAACTCTCGGGGCAAGGATTCTCACGTGTGCGTGTTGACGGCGTCGTGATGGAGCTTTCCGAGCGTGACTCGTTGACCTTGGCTCGTTACGAACAGCACACGATTGACGTCGTATTGGACCGACTGAGTGTGAAGAAGACGAATCGTCAGCGACTCACGGAGTCGGTCGAGGCGGCGCTCAAACTCACCAAGGGTGTCGTCAAGTTTCTCTTCCTCGACACCGAAGAGACGGTCCAGTTCTCAGAGAGGATGGCCTGCAGCGACTGTGGCATCAGTTTTAGCGAACTCGCGCCTCGCGATTTTTCATTCAACTCGCCCTACGGGGCCTGTCCGGTGTGCACGGGTCTCGGAACACGTTACGAAGTGGATCCTCAACTCGTCGTTCCCGACGACACACTTTCACTGGCACAGGGAGCTCTGGCACCCTGGGCCGGTGCGCGCTTTAAGTACTTCGAACGATTGATCGGTGGCATCGCAACGTTGGGTGGCTTTGAGGTCACGACACCGTGGAAGAAACTTCGAGCGAAGGACCGAAAGTTGATTCTCTTTGGAGTCGACGCCAAGTCCGTTCCAGTGAAGTACAAAAATCGCTATGGACGGGTGCGAACGTACGAGACAACGTACAACGGCATCGTCGAGTGGCTTGATCGAAAGCGCAACGACGCCGACGGTGATTGGTCACGGGAACAGGCCGAGCAGTACATGCGCGAGGTTGAGTGCACGACGTGCAAGGGACAGAGGCTCAAACCCGAAGTTCTGGCGGTTCGCGTGCACGGGCGAAACATCGCCCAGGTCAACTCCTTCACCATCGACGAGGCGATTGACTACTTC
>DATCBX010000199.1:0-7134 GCA_036511635.1 Acidimicrobiales bacterium
AAGACGTCGGCCGGAGATCGAGGTCCTTCAGCCACGATCTGTGAGGCAAAAGTGTCCTCGTCGTTACTGCGCACCGCGACGCTGATGTTGGGGTAGACCTTTTCAAATCCCGCAACGAGTGCGTCGGTGGTTTGGACGTGCTGACCGCTGTAGAGAGTGATCGACACCTTGCCCGCACTGCCCATTGACAAACTTCCGCACGCCGCGAGTGTGAGTGACGCGATCAGCGCAGTGCTGAGAGCAACACCGATCTCCTTTGCACGCGTCGTGCGGGACGTCGAAGATGGGCTCATCGCGCTTCCGAAGCGTCAAGGATGAACGCAGTTGATTCGTCAGAACGGGAGGACTGGTCAGGCGAAGAAGGGGCCGCTGCCCACGCCGGCCAAGGGGAGACCCGCGGTTTCATTTAGGTTAGGCTAACCGAACAATTCGGAGAGGTCAACGCCAAGTTTTGCTTCCGGCTTTGAGAACTTGTTGAAGAGCGGGTAGAGTAAAGGTCTTCATCGCGGGGTGGAGCAGTCTGGTAGCTCGTCGGGCTCATAACCCGAAGGTCGCAAGTTCAAATCTTGCCCCCGCCACCAGGATCAACGCCCCCTTCCGTTAGGAAGGGGGCGTTTTGATTGACATCACCTTGACGCCTACGTGCGTCCATTCGTCTACTCCAAATTTGCTCTCGCGCCTGCGATGACTGCTATTTGGTCGGCGGATTTCCTTAATCACCAGAAGTTGCGTGGGGCGTTTTGATTATTTCTCAAGGTCGTTCGACGGCCGCACGTTGCTCGAAGATTTTGGCGATCAACGAACGATAAGTCTTGTCGGCAAGATCGAGTCCAAGGGCCGCTTCCTCGCTGAACCAACCAATTTCGTCATGTTCGTCAGATTGAGCGTTGATTGTTGAACCGCTCCATTCGGTAACGAGCCAAATCGTCATAGCAAAGTCATTGAAAGAGAGGCGAGCCACTGGGAAATCTTGAGTTTCAAGAATTTCGATTGCGAGCTCTTCTCTTAGCTCGCGAATGAGAGCGACCGTGTCGGTTTCGTCTTTTTCGACATGACCACCAGGAAAATCCCACACATTTGGGTACCATGAGCGCGATGCTGATCTGTGACACAAGAGGATTTTGTTGTCTCGCATAAGAATTCCAGTCACGATTGAGTCGCGCTTTTCTGGAATCGCTACGGGCACGACCGGAGTCTCTCATTGGTTTCCTTCGCTGCGAAATGCTTGACGAACTGCCTCAACCAGTCCCGGTCAAGCCCAATGCCTGGACGTGACGACACTGGTGGGACTGAGCGAATGACGCGCCCATCTCCTAAGGCCAATGAGAATCCGAGTGCCTAAAGGATCTAGTCGTTGAACCCAGGACTTGATAGCGTATCTGCTATCATTTGATCATGCGTACTTCCCAAACGACCCCAACAGTTGCGGGGAGTTTGCTCGCGTTGGCACGCGTGCGTTTGAATCTCACCCAGCGTGAATTAGCGGCGCGATCTGGAGTTGCCCAGTCAACGATCGCTCGAATCGAGTTGGGTCGAATTGATCCCGGATTTGAATCGGTGCAACGAATTCTCGCTTCGGTGGGCTTAGAACCAAGAATTCATCTTGAAAGTCTTGATGACCACGACCTGTTGTTACTTGAGAGACATTCGAGGCGGAGTCACGTTGAACGTCAGCGAGTTGAAGACCGACATCAATCGAATGTTGCCGGATTCAAAAATGCGAAAGTAATCGAGGGAACTAGTGAATCACGAACTAGAAGCAGAAGTGATAATTGAGGCCTTCAATAGTTTCGCGGTCGACTAGGTAGTGATTGGAGCATTTGCCGCTATTGCTCAGGATGTGCCAATTCCTCCCACGATGGATATCGATTTTTATGCGTCTCCAGATCAGCTCAATTTGGAGCGTCTGACCAAAGCGCTCGAGTTCCTGGACGCAAAAATTCGAGTCAGTGACCTTGACGAAGGGATTGCATTTGATCGGTCTCCCGCGTTCCTTGGAAGGATGCAGATGCTTAACTTGACCTGCGAATTCGGAGAATTTGACATTCTGTTCGAGGCCGCAGGAATCAAGGATTTTCAGGGCTTGGAAGAGAGGTCGCTCTCTGTACTTGTAGGAAGAACCGAAACTCAAGTTGCGTCAGTTGAGGACATCGCACAGTCAAAACGGGCCGCAGGCCGTATAAAGGATTTGAAGGTATTGCAGATCTTTGAGAAGTTTTTGAGAGGCAACGAGAATGACCGTGGTCTTGGTAGATAGGTAAGTAGCAGTCGCCGGACCGCTTTGGTCCTCGTCTCAAAGCCTTTGCATCATGTCTATGACGCTTCACCTGACCGATTGCTGAACTTGTGCGTTGTCGGTTGACGCGGCTTGAAATTGACACACACGTACAAGAAAATGTGCGGCACATTCAGCACACTGACGACGCTTTTCGGCGCGACTTCCATATGGCAGTCGTCGTAGGGCTTTTCACCAAGGACGTAGGCACCGTCGATGGAATCTATACCGTCCAGAGTTTCAGCCCGCAGGGCTCATAACCCGAAGGTCGCAAGTTTAAATCTTGCCCCCGCCACCAAGAAAACACAGAAGAGCCCTTCCAATGGGAGGGCTCTTCTGTTGGCGTTGCGCGTACTTAATAGGCGACGCTGAAGCGTTGTTGGTGATGCCTCGGTTTTTCAATCTCGTCGACGAAGGCAATTGCGTAGTCCGCCCCGCTGATGAATGAGTTTCCTTCAGCATCGGTAAGGAGAATGTTGTCTCCCGTCCGGTACTTCCCGGTGCGCTCACCGGGGGCGTACGCGCCAAACCCTGCCGCTGGACTCAGGTAAAACCAGTCGGTCGTTGAGTTCGACGCCCTGAGTGTCTCGAGAACATCGGCAAGTGCTTCTGCCTCGTTCTTGAACATCTCTGGGAACTCAGGAGTGTCCACGAGGCGCGGTCCATCGGGTGCGACGAGGAGACTGCCGGCGCCGCCGACGAATCCGATCCGCGTGCCGGAGGTGCCGGCCGCCTCAAGCAGCGATGGTACGAGTTGTGCCAGGAAGGGCGTGTTGTCGACCGTCGAATGCACAGCGATGACGAGTACCGACGCCCTCGCGACTATGGAACGTATCAACGTCTCGTCAGTGACGTCGCCCGATTGCACGCTAAGTCCGGACTGAGAATTCGTTGGTGATGTTCGACTGACACCGATGACTTCGTGTCCGCGGCGCAATGCCTCGGCAGCGATATGGCTCCCGGCGTATCCAGTGACGCCAATGACGGCAATCGTGCTCATGCTGTCTCCTTTGTCCGCCATCATGAGGTTTTAGAGGTGTGTCGCGGCCTCAAAGCCTAGGAACAACGTCATGACGTAGGTCCGAAGTCAACGTCCTTCGTCGCCACGGTGCCCGCCGTTCGTCCCGGGGCATCCTGATACGTCCAATAGAGATTCGTGTGAGCAATGACCTGGTCAGGAGGTGGCGCTCCCCACTGCGTCGCGTCTTCGGTCGTGTGTGCGTCACTGACAAGCGTCGCGTCGTACCCCCTGGCAAATGCTCCATGGAGCGTTGATCGGATGCACTGGTCGGTCTGTGCGCCGGCGACGAACAGTCGCCCAACGCCAAGGTCCATCAACACCGTCTCAAGGATGGTGTCCTCGAAGGAGTCACCGTAGTTCTTGGCGACAAGAACTTCGCCGGCGTGTGGGAGCAACTCTGGGACGATACGCCAGTTGTCGGAGCCTTGAACAAGTTGTTCGTCAGAGTGCTGAACCCAGACAACCGGAACTTCCTCGCGTCGCGCCTTTTCGACGAGGGCGGCCACGTTCGCGACGATTGCGTCGCGCTCGTGCGCCTGGGCGATGACGCTGTTTTGCACGTCGATGACAAGGAGTGCGGTGTTGGGTCGATTCTTAAGTGTGGTCATGGTCACTTCTTACTTACGTTGAACTCATTTGTCAACGGACGAAAGAGCTACGCGCCGGGTTGCAGCGTGTAGCCAACGCCAGGCGTGGTCTGTATGAGAGTGCCGGACTCGTCATTCAGTCGTTGACGAAGTCGATGCACGTAGGCGTGCACGTAACGAGCTTCGTAGTCGTAGCCCGGCCCCCATACCGCGTGCAGGATCATTTGGTACGTACAGAGTCGACCAGCGAAGCGAGCGAGGTACGACAACAGGCTGAACTCTTTGGCGGTAAGTTCAACTTTGGCGTCGTCGAGGCGTGCTTCGTGGTGAACGAAATCGATCGAAAGGTTGCCGAGCGTTAACGAGGCGGGTTCTTCGGTGTCGTTTTGGCTTGGACGACCGCGCAGCACCGCTCTGATGCGAGCTTCTAGCTCGCCCATGCTGAAAGGCTTGGTCACGTAGTCGTTCGCTCCCCAGTTCAGTGCGTCAATTTTCCGATGTTCGTCGCCCGTCGCCGACAAAACAATGATGGGTACGTCGCTCCACTCGCGAATTCGCTGAGCCACCAGAAGTCCATCCATATCGGGCAGGCCAATATCCAACACAACGACGTCGGGTGACTTCAGCGCTGTCTCCGATATTCCCTTCTCGCCGTTCATCGCCGTCGTGACGTCGTGACCGCCGGACTCAAGGCCGAGTCGAAGTGCGCGAAGGAGTGATGAGTCGTCGTCAATCACGAGTACGTGGGCCACGGCGCTCAACTCTCCTTGTACACGTACGTAGGCATGGAGAAAACAAAACGAGCACCCTTGGGTGACACTTCTTCATACCAGACGTGCTCGCCGTGTGCCTCGACAAAGGTCTTGACGATCGTGAGACCGAGACCGGCTCGACCTCCCGTACTGAACTGAGTGAAGCGATCAAAGATTGTCTCGCGATCGCCAATTGGGACGCCGGGACCCTCGTCCGAAACCGAGAGAACAACTTGATCGCCACGCACCTCACCCTTTATGGTGATTACGCTCTTAAGTGGCGAATGGCGAAACGCGTTGTCGAGCAAATTGACGAGCACCTGACCCATCAGTACGCGGTCCACGTCCACATCGGGCAGCGACGGCGAAAGAACGACGTCAATGTTCTCAACGTCGAACGAGGAACCCATGGACGTGATTGCCTCGTCGACGAGTTCATTAATCGGCGTATCGACTCGGTCCAACGTCAACACACCAGCTTCGATGCGGGTCATCTCGAGAAGATTGGTCACGAGACGCGTCAATCGGTCTGTTTCGACGTCGATGAGTTTGTGAAGTTCGTTGGCGTCCTCGGGCGAGATCGATATGTCGTGATTAGCGAGTGTCGATGAGGCAACTTTTATTGTGGCAAGCGGGGTTCGCAGGTCGTGAGAGACCGCGCCCATGAGTCCGCGACGAAAACGATCGGACTCTTCGAGAAGTTTCGTTCGAAGCGCCTGCTCACGCAGTTGCGCTCTTTCAAGAGCGAGCGACGCGTCATTCGCGAACGTGTTCAAGACAACACTTTCCGCCTCCAAGAAGTTTGGAACGCCGCGCATTGCCAATATTCCCAAGGGTCGTCCCGAGGAAGCGAGCGCAACGGTTCTTAGTTCGTTCATCGATCCCGACCTTGTACCAACGCCAATGGGCTGGCCCGAGTGAGGTCCGAGTTGGCGAAGCTCTTCGCTGGTGAGCGATTCGCCGTCACTCGCGACGACGACCAGTCGTCCCTGCTCAAGTTCGAGCAAGGAGACGCCCGGGACATTAAACACGGTGCGAGCCGTTGAGACAATGGTCTTTAACAGGTCGTCGACTTCTTGCTCGCCAATCAAGAGTTCGGAAACTTCTGAGACTCGTCGCAGAACTTCCTGGCCTCGGCGCGCCTCGAGGCGCGTGGTATCGAGTACGCCAACGATGCGTGCCACGAGCAACATCACAACGACGTACACCCCAAGGGCGATCCAGTTCTGTGACGCGCCAACCGTCAGTGTTTGATAGGGCGGGATGAAGGCAAAGTCGTAGACGAAAAAACCCGCGATGACGCTCGCGGCCCCGGCGGTAAAGCCGCCGACGACTGCACCGATCACGACGGGGATGACGAGCACCAACGCAATTGTCGACACGCTGACGTGACTACGCAGTGGCAGCAACATGGCACCCAGGACAGCGACGCTTGCAATACCCGCACTTGAACCGACGAGACGCCTCTGCACCCAATCAGTATCGTCCGAATCCGCGTGAGGAGAAGCGGTTGGCACGAATGAAGAGAAAATGAAGAGCTGGGACTGGAATTTAAGAGCCTGTTAAGACGTGGCGAAGAAGAATCTACTCATGGCAGATATTTACTCACTAGTGGGATTCGCAGGATTATCACTGGCAATGCTTGGGCTCATTTGGGTACTGGACCGCGTATGACGTTCAGCCAAATCATCCTTCTCATCGTCTCCGGGGGGATGTTCCTCTACCTCGGCTATGCAATGTTCAAACCGGAGAAATTTTAAATGGGCTTTTTCTTCACACTTCTCGTCCTCGTCGTCCTCCTGGGCTTCACGTGGCGCTATCTGGGTTCCTACATGGAGGCGGTCTTCGCTGGCCGCGTACGTTGGCTCGGCTTCATTGAGCGCCCGGTGTACCGGATGCTCGGAACGGACCCCGAACAAGAGCAGACCTGGAAGCGTTACGCCGGAGCTCTGGTCGTCTTCTCCTTCGTCTCCTTCGTCTTCACCTACGTCATTATCCGCATCCAGGGTTCGCTACCGCTCAACCCCCAACATTTAGGCAACGTCGAACCGGGGCTTAGCTTTAACACTGCGTCGTCGTTCTTGACCAACACCAACTGGCAGAACTACGGCGGAGAGACGACGATGTCGTACTTCTCTCAGATTGGCGCGTTGACGGTCCAACAGTTCGTCTCTCCCGCAGTAGGCATCGCCGTCGCCATCGCGATGGTTCGAGGTTTTGCTCGACGTAAGTCACCGACCATTGGAAACTTCTGGGTCGACATCACCCGTTGCTTGTTCTACATCTTGCTGCCCATCTCCTTTGCTTTCGGCGTCATCTTCGTGGGCGAAGGCGCCGTGCAGACTTTGGCCGGCACCGCCAGTTTCCACGACGTTCTCAACGGCGTAACGCAGACGATTGCTCGCGGACCAATTGGTTTCATGGAAGCGATCAAGCAACTCGGCACCAACGGCGGTGGGTTCCTCGACACCAACTCGGCAACGACCTTTGAGAACCCGA
>DATCBX010000200.1:0-2968 GCA_036511635.1 Acidimicrobiales bacterium
AGTGAACCGGCTTCTCGAGGACGTCTTACCTCATCCGACCGAGGGAATTGGAAAACCAGAACAACTTCGACACGTTCTCGAAGGATGTTGGTCTCGGAGAATTGACGAGGAGCATCGACTCATCTATCTAGTAGATGGAGATGACGTCGTTGTGCTCCAAGCGCGTTTTCACTACCGCAACTAGTAGGAATCAGATCTACGTCAACTGAAAAAATTTCAAGCAGTAGGGCCGGTGGGGATCGAACCCACGACCGAGGGATTATGAGTCCCCTGCTCTAACCACTGAGCTACGGCCCTGCGAAATGACGAAACGAATCGCGTCCTTTGAAGACTCCAAAGTAGCAGGAGCACTACCTGCACTACTGTCTCGCCTGGACCGAACAAATGGAGAACAGATGTCGAGCGATGGAAATGACGACGTAGATGTTGTTGTCGTGGGCGCAGGACACAACGCCTTAGTCTGCGCGGCGTACCTCGCTGAAACCGGTCTTCGCGTGATTGTCCTTGAAGGTCGCGACGTCATAGGTGGCAATACGATCACCGAAGAACTGACGCTTCCTGGATGGCATCATGACTCGTGTTCGAGCGCTCACGTAGTGATTCAGTCCAATCCACTTATCTTGAACGATGAACTCGGACTGAAGTCGACCTACGGCTTGACGTATTTAGTGACGGATCCGGCCACGGTCTTTCCAATCGAAGGTGGAGACGCACTTATCTTCCACCCCGACGTTGAAGCGACGGCAATCGAGATTGAGCGTTTCTCTCAACACGACGCGACGGCGCTTCGCCAGATGATGAGGGATTGGGACGCAGGACTAAAGGTCGCCCACGCTCACTTTCAGGCCGGCTTAGAACTGCCCGACAACGAATGGTCGACGCGCTACGAAGCACTGCGCCAGCGAAGCGCGTGGGACGTCGTCAATGAACTCTTTGAACATCCCGTCATCCGTCGAGCACTGACGTGGATGAGTTTTGCCACGATTCAACATCCCAAGAGACCCGGTACCGGTGCGCTGCCCGCAGCGATTGTGGCCGGTCGGCTGAAGTTCGGGTGGACGACGCCCGAGGGAGGATCGGGGGCCTTGCCGAACGCGCTTCGCTCTCACCTCGAAGACCACGGCGGATCGGTAGTTACTGGATCGTGGGTGCAACGATTCATCGTCGAATCGGATCGCTGCGTCGGCGTAGAGACGAGTGACGGGCGAATCTACCGAGCACGACGCGCTGTCGTGACGAGTAGCCATCTTCAGGCGCTCCCCGCCGCGCTCGAGAAGCCTTCGGCGATGATTGAGCGAGCGTCCGCTTTGTGGCGCCCTGGTCTCTCAGTCTTCGCGGTTCACTTCGCCCTACGCGACAACGTCACGTACCAGACGTCGCAGGGGCCAATCACGGCCGTTGCTGGCGGACTTGGCACACCCGAAGGCCTGCTTCGACAAGTTGACGCCGCGCTCGACGGTCGCCTCGACGCCGACGATCCCTGGCTCTTGCTCGTTGACTCAACAGTCGTCGATCCACGTCGCGCGCCGGGCGCAACGTTCAAGTTCCTCACCGTCGCACCCACGCTTATCGATGGTCGAGAGTGGACCAGCGCTGACGCGGTCTCCTACGCGAGGAATCTGCTCGAGTTCGCGCGTCGCTTCGTCGCTGGTCTCGAGGAGGAGAACATCCTCGCGATGCGATGCGAATCACCAACATCAATCGCCCAACACAACCTGGCCAATATCGCGGGCTCGTGTCACGGCGGAGAGTTCCTCCTCGATGACGGTACGGTGATTCCTGGCTGGCCCGAATTTCGCACCGACATACCTGGCCTCTATCTCACCGGCTCGACGTCGCACCCCGGTGGTTCGGTCTCGGGACGACCCGGTCGAAATACGGCCAGGGTCTTGCTTGAAGATCTCGACATCGACGCTTCGACATTTCTACGTCGGCCATAAATTCAAACACGACTCAGCGAACGAACTTCAACAGGGCCACCAAGAGATGATCCGCAAGAGATCAATGGAATCACGAAAACTGGCTCCCATGTTCTTCGTATTTCGCCAGCCAGCGATAAACCGTCTGGCGAGACACGTTGAACTTGGCCGCGATTTCGGTGATAGAGAATCCGTCTCTCATCACCAACGTCACGGCGTCATAACGCTGTTCCATTTTGCTGATGTCCTTTAGCACTGGCCACCCCCTCAGCGTCTAAGTCGACGCCAAAGGCGGTGGGGTGTCAAGGATCAGCCGTTACCTTGTCGCGCATCAGGCGTTACTGAGTAACAGATCATCTGTTATCGGTTTGTCACGAATCAACCGAGATAGAACAAAAAACTGGCTCCCATGTGAGACTTCGTTAGTTGCTTGACTGAATAGTGTCAGGACTTGCTTGACACTTTTCTCTTATTTAATCCTCATTCGATGTGGTTCTGCTTTCTTTTTCCGGATTTCTCCTTTCGTCGTTCGTGGCACGGTCTTTAAGAGTTCGTTGCCGTCCCAGACCTGCAGCAGGGTGTCGAGAACGTGGACGTCGACGAGGTGGCCGCTGCGGTGTTTGCCGCAGCTGAAGACTTGATTCGAGACCGAGATGATGCCGTTCACGGAGATTGTCCGAGCGACCCAATCGTCACCGGAGCGATCCTCAAGTGCTCGCAGATCAAGTGGAGGTGTTCGAACGGCGTCACGAGGAGCGTAGAAACGATCGGCCGGCGTCGACATCTTCAGACTCTGGTGCGGCCGCTCAGTGTTGTAGCTCGTGATCCACGCGTCGAGTTCACGTTGGGCGACCTCTAGTGAGCTGAACACCCGCGCGGTCAAGAACTCGTGGCGCAGCGTGCGGTGAAAGCGTTCGACCTTGCCCGTGGTGGTGGGCGAAAACGGGGCGGTCAAGAGGTGGTTGATCCCGTTGTCGCGACAGATCCGGTCGAAGAGCACTTCGGTGGGCGTGAGTCCAAATCGATTGGTGAAGACTTTGCCGTTATCG